>DAOMPU010000001.1:0-35749 GCA_035444925.1 Terricaulis sp.
CAATATCGAGGCGATCGCCACTTCGGAGATCAAAATCTCGGTGTTGATCGACGCGCCCTATACCGAGCTTGCGGTGCGCGCGCTGCACACCGCCTATGGATTGGACGCTGCGTAACGCAGCTTAAAGGAGGATTGCGAGCGCCGATGACTGGCCCGGCAAACGTCGGCGGATCCAGGATGCTCCTGCGCAAGCTGCGGGAGATCATGGAGGCGGGCGGCTCCGCGCAGGAGCGGCTGAACCGTCTCGTGGCCATGGTGGCCGCGACGATGGTGGCGGACGTATGCTCGATCTACCTGACGCGCGGGCAATTCCACGAATTGTTCGCCACGCAGGGGCTGAAGTCGGACGCGGTTCACCGCACGCGCCTGGGTCACGGCGAAGGGCTTGTCGGCCTCGTCGCGGAGACGGCGCAACCGCTCAACATCGCCGACGCGCCGCATCATTCGCGCTTTTCCTACCGCCCTGAGACCGGCGAAGACCCGTACCTCTCCTTCCTGGGCGTGCCGATCGTGCGCTCTGAGCGCGTGTTCGGCGTGCTCGTGGTGCAAAACAGCGTGCAGCGCATCTACGGCGAGGATGAGGTTGAGGCGCTGCAGACCATCGCCATGGTGCTGGCCGAAATGGTCGCGGCCAATGCGTTCGGCGATCTCTCCGGCCTCGCGGACGTGGAGGCGCGGCCAAGCAAGCCTGACTTGCTGCACGGCAAAGCGTTTTCCGACGGCATCGCCATTGGCGTCGCGGTGCTGCACGAGCCGCATGCGCCGCTCGGGCGCGTGATCGCGGACGATCCGTTCAAGGAAGAAGAGCGCCTCAACGCGGCGTTGGCGCAAGTGCGCAGCGTGCTCAAGGAAATGCTCGAAGGCGATCCTGGGCGCATCTCCGGCGTGTCGCGCGAGGTGCTCGAAACCTTCCTGATGCTCGCGCACGATCCGAGTTGGGAGGCCAAGCTGCGCAATGGCGTGCGCGCCGGCCTCTCGGCCGACGCCGCGGTGGAGCGTATTCGCGGCGAGCACCGCGCCAAATTCAACGCCACGCGCGACCCGTATTTGCGCGAGCGGATGCAGGATCTTGAAGATCTGGACAATCGCCTGCTGCGCGCGCTCGCCGGCGTGGACGGCGCGGCTAAGCAAGCGATGCCTGAAAACGCCATCCTGATCGCACGCGATCTGGGGCCGGCCGAATTGCTGGATTACGGGGCCGAACGCCTCGCCGGCGTGGCTTTGGAAGAAGGCTCAAGCGCCGCGCATGCGGCGATCGTGGCGCGCGCGCTGGGCGTGCCCATGGTAGGCGTGCTGCCCGGGCTGCTCTCGCGGGTCGAGGACGGCGACCCCGTGGTGCTGGACGGTGAGCGCGGCGAGGTGCGTCTGCGCCCCGAGCCGCAGGTGGTGTTCACCTATCGCCAGCGGCTCGACCTGCGCTCGCAGCAGGCGGCCGAATTTGCGCGCCTCAAGGATGCGCCGGCGGTGACGCAAGACGGGGTGGCCGTGGCGCTGCTGCTTAATGCGGGGCTGGCGCTTGACGTGCACCATCTGGACGAAACCGGCGCCGAGGGCGTGGGGCTGTTCCGCACCGAGTTTCAGTTCATGGTGTCGGAGACGCTGCCGCGTCTGGAAAGCCAGACGCTGCTCTACCGCGACGTGCTGGAAACGGCGGGAGATCGCCCCGTCACCTTCCGCACGCTCGATCTCGGCGGCGATAAGGTGCTGCCTTACGTTAAGGCAGAGCGCGAGGAGAACCCCGCGCTTGGCTGGCGCGCCGTCCGCATCGGGCTCGATCGGCCCTCGCTGCTTCGCTACCAATTGCGCGCGCTGATCAGCGCGGGCGCGGGCCGTCGCCTGCGCGTCATGTTTCCCCTGGTCACCACGCTGGCGGAGTTCGACGCCGCGAACGCCCTCGTGCAGCGCGAGTTGGAGTGGGCGCAGCGTTTTGGCCGCGCCGCGCCTGCGCAGATCGAGGTCGGCGTCATGGTCGAGGCGCCGGCGCTGGCGTGGGCGATCCCAGGGCTCAAAGGGCGGGCCGATTTTCTTTCGGTCGGCACCAACGATCTGATGCAGTATTTCTTCGCTGCGGATCGGGGCAACGCCCGCGTTTCGGATCGTTACGATGTGCTGTCGGCGCCGGCGCTGCGCTTTCTGAGCCGCATCCGCGAAGACGCCGACGCGGCGGGCCTGCAAATCTCCGTGTGCGGCGAAGCGGCCGGCCGCCCGCTTGAAGCGTTGGCGTTCGTGGCGCTTGGCTTCCGGCGCCTCTCGATGCCGGCGTCCGGTATTGGGCCGGTAAAGCGCCTGGTGCGTTCGCTTAACGCTAAGGCGGCGGAAACCGCGATGGCGGGCCTGCTTGAAAGTAACAGCGCATCGTTGCGCCCGGAACTTGCGGAATTTGCGCAAAATGCGGGATTTGCACTGTGATGCATCGCCGCGGCGCGTTGAGCCGCGCCTGATTCGAGATTACCTTGGCGCGGTGGCGCGGTATTTGCCTTTGTTAACGTTTGGCGCCCTAGAAAAACGGCCGACGTCCTGATGCTGCATGGCAATCAAAGCGATCCCTCGGTCGAACCCGAGGCGGGCGAAGGCCGCGATGAGCGGCTGATCCCTGGCGCGCCCGCGCTGGCGCTCGATCCTGCTTGGCGCGCGGGGCGCAAGCTCGCGGAAGCGCGCGATCAGCTTGGCCTGTCTCTGGAGGAGGTGGCCGAGCGCATCCGCGTGCGCCGCGAATTCCTCGAAGCGCTCGAGCAAATGAACGTGAAGCTGCTGCCGGGCAAGGCGTATGCGCTGGCGTTCCTGCGTTCGTACGCCCGCGCGCTCGGCGTGGACGAGCGCGCCATCGTGGATCAGTTTCAAGACGAGGTCGCCTTCTCGCGCGAGGAGCACGAAAAGCCGATCCGCAATCCCGCTTCCCGCCCGCGCCGGGACCGCCCCTGGATGGCGGCGGCCGTGCTGGTGCTGGCGGGCATCGGATTTGTCGGCTGGCGCGCCTATGATCAGCAAGTCCGCCAGGAGCAGGGCGGGCAAGAGCAGGCGGCTTTGTCGCCCGGCGGCGAGGCCGCTGGCGGGCCTCCGATCGCGGCGGTTGAGGCCCAGCGCATCGTCGAGGTTCGCGCGGTGAGCGAAGGGTGGCTGGAGGCGCGCGGGCCGGACGGCACCGTGTTTTTCTCGCGCACCCTGCGCGCAGGCGAGGTTTACCGCCCCGACGCCAGCCCGGGCTGGACCCTCCACGCCCGCGATGGGGCTGCGTTTGAGCTGTTCGTGAACGGTGCGGCCGCCGGGCAGCTCGGCCCGCCGGGCATGCCGGTGCTCGGCCGCTCGCTCGACCAGATCGCCCCGCTGGCGCAGGCCCAGGTCGGATCTACCCGCAGCTAAGGCGGGGGCGGGGGCTTCTGGGCGCGCGCCGGGCGCGCTATCTCCCTCCTGAAAGGATCGCCTCTCCATGGACGGCGCGCACCGCGACCTGCACCACATCCGCCCCTGGCGGCGCATTGAGCGCCGCCGCTCGCGTAAGATTCGGGTGGGAAATGTAGAGGTGGGCGGCGATGCGCCGATCACCGTCCAGTCGATGACGAACACGCCCACGAGCGACGCGAGCGCTACGATCGACCAGATTCGGCGCCTTGAAGAAGCGGGCGCCGATATTGTGCGCGTGTCCTGCCCGGACGAAGATTCCACCGCTGCGTTCGCCCAGATTGCGCGCGCCGTCAGCGTGCCGCTGGTGGCGGATATTCATTTTCACTATAAGCGCGGCATCGAAGCGGCCGCCGCGGGCGCGGCGTGCCTGCGCATCAATCCCGGCAATATCGGTAACGCTCAGCGCGTGAAGGAAGTGGTGCAGGCGGCCAAGGATCACGGCTGCTCGATCCGCATCGGCGTCAATGCCGGCTCGCTTGAGCAGCACTTGCTGGAAAAATACGGCGAGCCGTGCCCGCAAGCGATGGTTGAAAGCGCGTTGCATCACGCCGCGCTGCTCGAAGAGCACGATTTCCGCGACTACAAAATCAGCGTCAAAGCGTCCGACGTGTTCCTCACCGCCGCGGCTTATCAGGCGCTGGCGGATGCGACCGATGCGCCGCTGCATCTCGGCGTCACGGAAGCGGGCGCCTTTCGCACCGGCGCGGTAAAGTCCGCCATCGCCATGGGCTCGCTGCTTTGGGCCGGCATCGGCGACACCATCCGCGTCTCGCTCGCGGCCGATCCGGCGGAGGAGATCAAGGTCGGCAACGATCTGCTGAAATCGATGGGCCTGCGCCAGCGCGGCGTCACCATCATCGCGTGCCCATCGTGCGCGCGCCAAGGCTATGACGTGATCGCCACCGTGGAAAAGCTCGAGCAGCGCTTGGCGCACATCGCCGAGCCGATCACGCTTTCGATCATCGGCTGCGTGGTCAACGGCCCGGGCGAGGCGTTGATGACCGACCTCGGCTTTACCGGCGGGGGCAAGGGCGCGGGCATGATGTATGTCTCCGGCAAGCCGGATCATAAGGTCGACAATTCCTCGATGATCGACCATATCGTGGATCTGGTGGAGCAACGCGCCGAGCAGCTCCGCGCCCAAAACGCCCCGGCGAAAGGCTGAAGATGCTGCAGCAGCACCTGCAGAACACCTACGATTACTTGTTCGAGGCGGCCAACAATGCGCTGCTCGAAGGCGGCTCGTTTGCGCCGTTTGGCGCGGGCATCCGCAAAACGGGCGAACAAATCCACACCAAGGTCGATCTGCCGATCGACGCCTCCGGGCCGCTTGATCACATTTCCGGGCTGATCGCAGGTTTCCGGCTGGATGATCAGGAAAATGGCCTGATCGCCGCCGGCCTCGTGTTTGATGGCCGCGCGCAAAGTGATGACGCCGCCGCGCTTTGCTTTCATCTGGAAGCCGCCAACGGGCGCGCCATCGAAGTAATTCTGCCTTACGCGCGCACCGAGGCTGAAATTTCCTATTACACGCCGCAGATCACCGAAGTGGCGTCAGAAATCTTCGCAGACATCGCTTAGCCATGGCCGATCTCGACCGTCTGGAGCGGCGCTTGAATCAAGCGCTGGAACGCTTTGAACGCGTGGAAGCGCGCCTTTCCGTTGCGAGTGAAAGCGCCGAGATCACGCGCCTCAGCCAAGAGCACGCGGAGCTAAAGCCGCTTGCGGATGCGGTGACGGCGCTCAGCGTCGCACGCTTGGAAATCGCCGGCCTTGAGGCGATGGCCAAGGAGAGCGACGCCGAGATGGCTGCGCTCGCCAAGGAAGAGCTCGCCGCCGCGCGCGCGCGCATGCCCGCGCTTGAGCAGGCGGCGATGCTGCTGCTGGCGCCGAAGGATAAGGACGAGAACGCCTCCGCGATCCTCGAAATCCGCGCCGGCACGGGCGGCGAAGAGGCGGCGCTGTTCGCCGGCGACCTTTTGCGTATGTATCAGCGCTACGCTGGGCAGCGGCGCTGGAAGTTTGAGTTGGAAAGCATTTCCGACACCGGCATCGGCGGCGTGAAGGAAGCGGTGGCGTCCGTCACCGGCGCTGGCGTGTTTGGCCGCCTGCGGTTTGAAAGCGGGGTGCACCGCGTCCAGCGCGTGCCGGAAACCGAAGCGGGCGGGCGCATTCACACGTCTGCGGCAACGGTGGCCGTGCTGCCCCAGCCTGAAGGCGAGATCGACATCGTCATCGACGATAAAGACATTCGCATCGATACGATGCGCTCCTCCGGCGCCGGCGGCCAACACGTCAACAAGACCGACAGCGCGGTGCGCGTGACGCACCTGCCCACCGGCATCGTCATCGTCAGCCAGGAAAAATCCCAGCACCAGAACCGCGCCAACGTGATGCGCATTCTGAAAGTAAAGCTCTACGATCTCGAACGTGAGCGCCAGCACGCCGCCCGCGCCGCCGAGCGCAAGGGCCAAATCGGCTCCGGCGATCGCAGCGAACGCATCCGTACTTATAATTTCCCGCAAGGGCGCGTGACCGACCATCGCATCAACCTCACAGTCTATAACCTGCCGGAAGTGATCAACGGCGCGCTCGACCCGATCCTTGATGCGCTCGCGGCGGAGGATCAGGCGCGCAAGCTGGCCGCGCTGGAGGACGAGGATTGAGCACGACCCTCGTCTCGCTATGGACGGACGTGCGCCGCCGCCTGGAGGCGGCAGGTGTTGAAAGCCCGGTGCTGGATGCGCGCATGCTTATCGAAGCGGGCGCCGGCGTTTCGCGGCTCGATATCGTCACCGATCCGCGCCGCGAAATGAGCGACGCGCAGGTCGCAGGCGTTGAGGCGCTCGCGCAGCGGCGCATCGCGCGTGAGCCGATCAGCCACATCCTTGGCCGCAAAAACTTTTGGACGCTCGAATTCGGCGTGACGCCCGACGTGCTGACGCCGCGCCCGGAAACGGAATTGCTCGTGGAAGCGGCGTTGGAATTTCTTCCGCCCGATCAGCCGGCGCGCGTGCTCGACATCGGTGTCGGCAGCGGCGCGATCCTGCTCACGGTGCTGAGCGAGCGGCCCGCCGCGCGCGGCGTCGGTGTCGATGTCAGCGACGCGGCGCTCGCAGTGGCGCGCGCGAACGCCGAAAAGCTCGGCCTCTCGTCGCGTGTCGAATGGCGCAACGCCAGTTGGGGCGAGGGGCTGGAAGGGGGCTTTGACCTGATCCTCTCCAACCCGCCCTATATCTCCAGCGACGAGATCGCGGGCCTGGCGCCCGAAGTGGCGCGCCATGAGCCGCGCCTGGCGCTCGACGGCGGGGCCGACGGGCTCGATGCTTACCGGGCTCTGGCGCCGCAGATCGCCGCCTTGCTGGCCCCGGGTGGACGCTTTGCGCTGGAGGTTGGGCGCGGCCAGGCCCCGGCCGTGTGGGCGCTCTGCGATCAAGCCGGGCTCAGCCCCGAGCAAGCCAGAGCCGATCTGGCGGGGATTGAGCGGATGATTGTGGGCCGTAAACGGCCGGCTTTGCTCGGATAAACGGCGAAATTGCTGAAAAAGCCCTTGGAGGCCGCGCGCGGAACGATTAGCTTCCATCTCAGGAATCGGAGCTAAAGAGGCGTCCAGGGGCTGGACCCGCGCTCCGAAAGGGCAGGCCGGCGCGTAAGGCGCGGCTAGCATCCCTCAGCAAGAGGCAAGGCTATTCCATGCGGCGCGCGTGCGCCGGATCAGAGGGCCCGCAATGGGTCGAAAGCCGCTCAGGGCAGCGCATCGCGCCCGCCCGGGCCGCTCAACCACGGACGACAATGGTGAACTTCCAATGAAGCGTCAGCGAGGCCGAGGCCGCGGCGGCAAGCCGGGCGGTGGCGGTGGTCATCAGTACCACAACAACAACCAGCCCAACCGCACGATGGAAAGCAACGGGCCCGAAGGCAAAGTACGCGGGCCGGCGGCGCTGATTTATGAGCGCTATCTGCAAGCGGCGCGCGATGCGGCCAGTTCCGGCGATCGTGTTCTGGCGGAAAATTTCCTCCAGCACGCCGATCATTATTTCCGCCTGCTGCGCCAAATGCAGCCCGCGGTGCAGCCGCAGCCCCAAGCCGATCGCTTCAGCTCAGGCGCTGAGTTTGAAGGCGAAGAAGAAGGCGCGCTCGAAGCCGAAGGCGCCGATGAGGGCGGCGCTGAAGAGGCCGAGCAAATCGAGGCTGACGGCGAGCAGCAAGAACGCGCGCCCCAGCAAGGCGGCGAGCGTGACGGCGAATTCCGTCGTGGCCGCGGCCGTGGCCGGCGCACGCGCTTCCGCCCCGATGGCGAGCGCGGCGAGGGCGAAGGCGCTCAAGCGCGCGAAGAAGGGGGCGAGCAGCCCCGCCGCGAACCGCGCGAGCCCCGCCAGCCCCGTGAGCCCCGCGAACCGCGCGGCGATCGCGAGGAAACCCGCGAAGGCTTCGCCGGCCCCGGCCCAAAGCCAGCGTTTCTCGGCTCAGATTAAGCGAAAGGGTGCCGCAGGGCGCCCTTTCTAATTCCAGCTCAACGCTTGCTCGTCGGCGGCCGGGGCGGCGCCGCTAGGCGCCGCTCCAGATACGCGCGCGCGTGTTTTTCTACGTCGGCCAGATGATCCTCGCCCGGGTCGCGGCCGCGGTAGAAATGGTCAGCGCCTTCGACGGGCTGGCCGTCCACTTTGATATTCTTCTGCGTGCGGATGCGGCCGATCACGCGCTCCATGTCCGGCGCGGCGGTGACGTTGTCGCGCGTGCCGTAGATGATGACGCCAGAGGCCGGGCAGGGCGCCAGGAACGAGAGGTCGTAATGGTTGGCCGGCGGCGACACGGCGATGAAGCCGTCGATCTCAGGCCGGCGCATGAGCAATTGCAGGCCAATCCACGCGCCGAACGAATAGCCGCCCACCCAGCATTGCTCGGCGTTGGGGTTCATGCTTTGCAGGTAATCGAGCGCGGAGGCGGCGACCGCCAATTCGCCCATGCCGTTGTCGAACACGCCCTGGCTGCGCCCGATGCCGCGGAAGTTGAAGCGCAGCACCCCAAAGCCAAAATCGGCGAACAATTTGTAGAGCTGCACCGTCACCCGGTCATGCATTGAGCCTTGCGCGCGCGGGTGCCCGTGCAGGATCAGCGCAATCGGCGCCCCCTCGCGCGAGGGCTCGGTATAGCGCCCCTCAACCCGCCCGGCGGCGCCCGGAAAAATCACTTCTGGCATGCACTCGACCCCAGCCGCCCCGGCCTGAAAATGCAGGGGCGAATTCTTGACCAAAACGCTCAGGTATCCTAGCTCTCGCTAGAGATAGGGCTTAAAGCCCCGCCCCGCAGGGGGCGGCTTCTAGCACAAGAAATTGGGCGCGGGGGAAGGGAAGCGCATGCGTTTGACCTCAAAAGGCCGCTACGCGGTGATGGCGATGGCGGATTTGGCCCTGCATGGCGGGGGCGAGCGCGCGGTGCCGCTGCAGGAAGTGGCGCGCCGGCAGGAAATTTCCCTGTCGTATCTGGAGCAGCTGTTTGCGCGCATGCGCAGGGCGGGCCTGGTGGCCGGGGTGCGCGGGCCCGGCGGGGGCTATCGGCTGGCGCGGGCCGCTTGCGAGGTGACGGTTGCGGAGATCATCGCGGCGGTGAACGAGCCGATCAAAGCCACACGCTGCGACGCGGCTTCTTCGAAATCGTGCCTTGGCCGCACCGGGCGCTGCATCGCGCACGGGCTCTGGCAAGAAATGGGCGATCGCATTCAGGTGTTCCTGGTTTCTGTGTCGCTCGATGATGTTTTGAACAATCGCTTCGACGGCGCGGCTGCGCGCGTTGCGGCGGAATAGGACGCAATGACCAAACCCGCCATCTATTGCGATTACAACGCCGGCGCGCCGGTGCGCGCGGAGGCGGCGGTTGCGCTTGCGCGCGCGCTGGCTTCGGGCGGCAATGCCTCTTCGGTGCATGGGTTTGGCCGCCGCGCGCGCGCGCTGATCGAAGATGCGCGCGAGAAGGTGGCGCGCACACTTGATGCGCGTGCAGAGAATGTTGTGTTCACCTCCGGCGCCACCGAAGCGCTGCACTTGGCCATGGCCGCCAGCGGCGCCGCGTCCGCGGTGATTTCCGCGGTTGAGCATGACGCGGTGTTCGAACACGCCAAGCGCACGTTCGCCGCGCCGCTGATTGCGCCCGTGGATGCGAACGGCGTCATTGAACTTGCCGCCCTGGACGCCATGCTCGCCAAGGCGCCAAAGCCGGCCTTGCTTGCGCTGCAATTGGCCAACAACGAAACCGGCGTCATCCAGCCGATCGTGAAAGCGGCTGCTTTGGCGCGCGAACACGGCGCATTGCTGCTGGTGGACGCCGCGCAGGGCTTTACACGCATTCCCGTTTCCATCGCCGATCTCGACGCTGCTTATCTTGTGGTGTCGAGCCACAAGATCGGCGGCCCGCCTGGCGCGGGCGCGTTGGTGCTGGCGCCGGGCGCGCCGTTTGCGAGCACGCGGTTCGGCGGCGGGCAGGAGCGCGGGCGCCGGCCAGGCACTGAAAACGCCGCGGCGTTGGCCGGTTTCGGCGTCGCCGCGGAAATGGGTTTTGACGCGCTGGCCGATGAGACGCGCCGTCTCGCTGCGATGCGCGATCGGTTTGAAGCCGGATTGCCCGCGGATGCCGTCATATTTGGCGCCGGCGCGCAGCGGCTGCCGAACACCTCGAACTTTGCGCTGCCGGGCGTTGCGGCGGAAACCGCCGTGATCGCCGTTGACCTTGAGGGTGTCGCGATTTCATCCGGCGCGGCGTGCTCGTCCGGCAAGGTGCGCGCGAGCCGCGTGCTTGCGGCCATGGGCGCGCCGCCTGAGCTGGCGAAGGCGGCCTTGCGCGTCAGCTTCGGGCACGAGTCGCAAGAAAGCGACGCGGACGCTGCGTTGGCGGCTCTTAGCAAGATCGCGGCGCGCCGCACTCTGGCGGGGGCGGCGTGATGGCGGCGGTGAAGGAAAGCATCGACAAAGAAACGGTCGCCGCGGCGCGCGCGCTGGAAGGTGAAAAATATAAGCACGGCTTCGTCACCGCGCTTGAGCAAGAGCTCGCCCCGCCTGGGCTGAATGAAGAGATCGTGCGCTTCATCTCGTCCAAGAAGGAAGAGCCTGAATGGATGCTTGCCTGGCGGCTTGAAGCGTTCAAGCGCTGGCTGACCTTGGAAGAACCAACCTGGGCGCTGGTGAAGTATCCGCCGATCGATTATCAGGCCGCGCGCTATTACGCGGCGCCCAAAAGCGCGGCGAAATATAAGAGCCTCGACGAAGTCGATCCGGAAATTCTGGAGACGTACAAAAAGCTCGGCATCCCGCTGCGCGAAGCCGAAGTGCTGCTGGGCGTTGAAGGCTCGGCCAAAGTGGCGGTGGACGCGGTGTTCGATAGCGTCTCGGTGGTCACCACGTTCAAGGAAGAATTGGCCAAAGCCGGCGTGATCTTCTGCTCGATGAGCGAAGCCGTGCGCGAGCACCCGGAGCTGGTGAAAAAATATCTCGGCTCCGTGGTGCCGGCGTCGGACAATTTCTTCGCGACGCTGAACAGCGCGGTGTTTTCCGACGGGTCGTTCGTTTACGTGCCGCCGGGCGTGCGCTGCCCGATGGAGCTTTCCACCTATTTCCGCATGAACGCGGAAGGCACAGGGCAGTTTGAGCGTACGCTGATCATCGCCGATAAGGGCGCTTACGTTTCCTACCTCGAAGGCTGCACCGCGCCGATGCGCGATGAAAACCAGCTGCACGCCGCCGTGGTGGAATTGGTGGCGCTCGATGATGCCGAGATCAAATATTCCACCGTTCAAAATTGGTGGCCCGGCGACAGCGAAGGCAAAGGCGGGGTCTATAATTTTGTGACCAAGCGCGGTGATTGCCGCGGCGCGCGCGCCAAGATCAGCTGGACACAGGTGGAGACGGGCTCGGCGATCACTTGGAAGTATCCGAGCTGCATCCTGCGCGGCGATGAGAGCGTGGGCGAGTTCTACTCGATCGCCGTCACCAACGGGCGCCAGCAAGCCGATACGGGCACCAAAATGGTGCATCTCGGCAAGAACACGCGCTCACGCGTGATCTCTAAGGGGATTTCCGCCGGGCGCTCGTCAAACGCCTATCGCGGGCTCGTGTCCGCGCATGCGAAAGCTGTGGGCGCGCGCAATTTCACGCAGTGCGATTCCTTGCTGATCGGCGATCAGTGCGCGGCGCACACGATACCCTATGTGGAAACGCGGTGCGCCAGCGCCCAATTTGAACACGAAGCGACGACAACGAAATTGTCGGACGATCAGCTCTTCTATCTGCGCGCGCGCGGCATTCTCGAGGAAGCGGCCGTGGCTCTGCTGGTGAATGGCTTCGTGCGCGAAGTGCTGCAGAAGCTGCCGATGGAATTTGCGGTGGAAGCGCAAAAGCTGCTGGAAGTGAGCCTTGAGGGGAGCGTGGGATGATGCGGGCGTTCATCGTGGCCGGGCTTGCTGCTGTGCTCGCGGCCTGCGGCCAACCTCAACAGCAAGAGGGCGGAGACATTATCTCAGACGGCGCGCCTGCGCTTGAGGAAGCGCACGAGGATGCCGGCCCCGATCTCGCCGGTTTGGAGCCGGTGAACCCCGCGCTGCTGGCGGCGCCGAATTCAGCCTTCATGGCGATCGAACCGAGCGAAGTGGAGGTGTTTCCCGATTCCACCGTCGCGTTGGCGCTGCGCCAGCTGATCCCGAACGAAGCGTTCGAGGAGGATGCGGCCGTCAGCGTCACCGTGCGCGAAGACGGGGAGACGGTGTGGGCGGACGTGGTGCGTGAAAACATTCCCGATGACGCCGTGGGCGCGGGCCATATTCGCATCGAGTTTCGGCGTGAGCCCGAGGGCTGGTTTCCCACCAACGCCTATCGGCGTTGGATGTGCCGGCGCGGCGACGTGGCGAACCAATGGAGTTCTGCGCCGTGTCCGTGAAGCCCAAAGCCGAATTCTGGTTCGCACGGCGCTATCCGCTTGGCAGCCCGCGCCAGGCTTATGCGCCGGTCCATTGGAAGGGCTGGATGGCGACTTTGGTGTTCCTCGCCGCGTTGCTGGGCGGTGGCGCCTATTTCGCGTGGGACGCGCTGGTGGAGCAGAATTTCGTGCAAGGGATGGCGGTGTTTATCGTGGCCGCGATCGTGGGGACCACGTGGTATCTCTTGGTCGTGCGCGCCAATAGCGACACGCTGCACACCGTCGCCGATTACAAGAAGGGCAAGCCGCGTGTTTGAAGTGAAAGACCTGCGCGTCAATGTTGGCGGCGCGGAAATCATCAAGGGGTTGAGCCTTGCGGTGCCCGCTGGCGAGACGCATGCGATCATGGGCCCCAACGGTTCGGGCAAATCCACGCTGGCCTACGCGCTCTCTGGCCGGGACGGCTACGAGGTGATTCAAGGCGCGGCCACCTTGGGCGGCGAAGATTTGTTGGCCCTGGAGCCGGAAGCGCGCGCCGCCAAGGGCCTGTTTTTGTCCTTCCAGTATCCGGTGGAAATTCCGGGGCTTTCGGTGATTGCGTTTTTGAAGGCCGCGCTCAACGCACAGCGCCAGGCGCGCGGGCTTGAGCCGATGCCGGCGCCTGAATTGCTCAAGCTGATGCGCGCGAAGGCGGCGTCGCTGAAGATCGATCCGGAAATGCTGAAGCGCTCGCTCAATGTCGGTTTTTCCGGCGGTGAGAAGAAGCGGTTTGAAGCGCTGCAAATGGCGGTGCTCGAGCCGCGCTTCGCGATTTTGGATGAAACCGATTCCGGACTCGACATCGATGCGCTGAAGATCGTGGCCGAAAACGTGAATGCGCTGCGCGCGCCCGATCGCGCTATGCTGGTAATCACGCACTATCAGCGGCTGTTGGATTACATCCGGCCTGATAAAGTGCACGTGCTCGCCAAGGGGCGAATTGTCGCCAGCGGCGGGCCGGACCTGGCGCTCGAACTTGAGCGCGAGGGCTATGACAAATATTTGAGGGCGGCGTGAACGCGGCGCAGCTCCCCACGCGCCGAGATGAGGCCTGGAAATATTCCGATCTGCGCGCGGCCGTAGGCGCAGATGCCGTGGCGTTGCGCGAAGCGCCCGATGTGATCGAGCGGCTCGCGCCGCGGACTGACGTGCTCAGCGTGGCGCGCGGCGAAGCCCGCGTTGTGGTTGAGCGGCTAAATTCCGAGACTGGCGTTGAAGCGGTCGCGCAGGATTGGCGCGTGGCCGAGGGCGCGGCTCTTGTGCGCGTGGTTCTGCAAACCGGCGCCGCGATCGGGTTATCGCTGGCGCGCGTCGAGCTCGCGGCGGGCGCCCGTTTGCAGCAATTCGTGCTGGCCGAAGGGGGAAAGCTCGCGCGCGTGGAAACCCACATCGTCGCGGGCGAGGGGGCGGAGGTCGAACTGAATGGCGTTTACATGTGCGCCGCTGGCCGCCACGCGGACCTCACGTCCATCATCACCCACGCGGACCCGAACGGCGCCACGCGCCAATTGATAAAGGGCGTCGTGCGCAAGGGCGGGCGCGGGGTGTTTCAGGGCAAGATCGTCGTCGCGCCGCACGCGCAGAAAACCGATGCGCGCCAGTACCACCACGGCATGCTGCTGGAAGACGGCGCCGAGATTTTCGCCAAGCCCGAATTGATGATCCACGCCGATGACGTGCAGTGCGCGCACGGAAACACCGCCGGCGGGCTGGATGAAAGCGCGCTGTTTTATATGCGCGCGCGCGGCGTGCCGGAGGCGGCGGCGCGGGCGCTGCTGATAGAGGCGTTCCTGTTGGAAGCCGTCCCGTCCGATTTGCCGGCCGAGGCGCGCGAGGAGATTGAAGGCCGCATTCGTGCATGGCTCGCGGAGGCGCGCGCATGAACGCCCCCTTGATCAAACGCCCCTTCGATGTCGAAGCGGTGCGCGCGGCGTTTCCGATTTTGTCGCGCGAGGTGAATGGCCGCCCGCTGGTCTATCTCGACAGCGCCGCCAGCGCGCAGAAGCCCGAAGCAGTGGTCGCGGCGATGGCGGGCGCCATGCGCGGATCGTTCGCCAACGTGCATCGCGGGCTGCACACGCTGGCCAACGAAACCACAGAGGCGTTCGAGGCCGCGCGCGCCGCCGTCGCCCATTTCCTGAATGCGCCTAGTCCCGAGCAGATCGTGTTCACCAAGGGCGGCACCCAGGCGATCAATATCGTCGCCAACGGCATCAGGGTCTCGCCCGGCGACGAGATCGTGCTTTCGGTAATGGAGCATCATTCCAACATCGTGCCTTGGCATTTCCTGCGTGAGCGCAAGGGCGCGGTGCTCCGCTGGCTCGACATTGACGAGGACGGCGGAATTGATCTCGGCGCCTTGGATGCGCTGATCGGCCCGCGTACGAAAATGGTGGCGATTACGCACATGTCGAATGTGCTGGGCGCTTCGACGCCGGCGGCGGAAATCGCGCGCATCGCCCACGCCAAAGGCGTGCCGGTGCTGCTCGATGGTTGCCAGGCGGCCGTGCATGGGCGCGTGGATGTCGCTGCGCTTGATGTCGATTTCTACGCCTTCACCGGCCACAAGCTCTATGGGCCGACTGGTATCGGCGCGCTCTACGGCAAGGCCGAGCGCCTCGCGGCGCTCGCCCCGTTTGAGGGCGGCGGCGAGATGATCGACATCGTCGAGCTGGAACGCGTTACCTACAACGCGCCGCCGCACCGGTTTGAGGCCGGCACGCCGCCGATCCTCGAAGCGATCGGGCTGAAAGCCGCGATCGATTGGTACGCGAGCCAGGATCGCGCCGCGCTTGAAGCGCATGAAGCGGCGCTGCGCGATCGCGCCATGGCGGCGCTGGGCGAGCTGAATTGGGTGACGTTGTATGGCCGCGCGCCCGGCAAGGGCGCGATCGTGGCGTTCAACATCGAAGGCGCCCATCCCCATGATGTCGCGCAAATTCTGGATCGCCAGGGCGTCGCGGTGCGCGCCGGGCATCATTGCGCCCAACCCCTAATGCAGCGCCTTGGCGTTTCCGCAACGGCGCGCGCGAGTTTTGCCTGCTATAATCGCCTCGATGAGATCGATGCGTTGATCGACGCGCTGCACAAAGCGCGCAAGCTGCTGAGTTAAAAAGCGATGGACGGCGTCACTTCCCCTCCCGCATCGGCGCTGCCGAAGGCCGAACTGGATCGGATCACCGATGATCTGGTGGCCAGCTTCAAGACCGTGTTCGACCCGGAGATTCCGGTCGATATCTATGAGCTTGGCCTCATTTATAAGGTCGATATCAGCGACGAGCGTCACGTCGATGTCGAGATGACGTTGACGGCGCCCGGCTGCCCGGTGGCCGGGGAGATGCCTGGCTGGGTGGAGGCCGCCGCAGCCAAGGTAGAGGGCGTGGAGAGCGTTAAAGTGAATCTGGTGTTCGATCCGCCATGGACGCCCGCGCGCATGAGCGACGAAGCCAAACTCGAACTCAATATGCTTTGAGCCTATATAGACCCCATGAGCACGCGCCGCCCCCGCCCGAAGATCGTCACCCTGACGGACGCCGCCGCCGAGCGCGTGCGCGCGATCGCCGCTGCGGGCGATAAGCCCTACCTTAAGGTGGGCGTCGTGAATGGCGGCTGCGCCGGCATGGAATACACGCTGAATTACGCCGCCGAGCCTGCGCCGTTTGACGAATTGGTCGAAGACAAGGGCGTGCAGATTCTGGTCGCTGCGGACGCGGTGCTGTTCCTGCTGGGATCGGAGATCGATTACGAGACGGGGCGGCTCTCCTCGAAATTCGTCTTCCGCAATCCGAACCAGACCGACGCCTGCGGCTGCGGGGAAAGCGTCACCATCGTGCCGGCCAAGGCCGAGAGCTAAATGGCCGGCGATAGCTTCCACGATTTCGTGCGGGAGCTGTTCGCGGGGCTTGGCCCCATTCAAGTAAAACGCATGTTTGGCGGCGCCGGCGTTTACGCGCAGGGGCGCATGTTCGCGCTGCTGGCGGACGACGCGATCTATCTCAAAGCGGATGATGCGCTGAAGCGTTCGCTCGCGGAGGAGGGGTGCGGACCGTTCGTTTGGACGCCCGCCAGCGGCCCGCGCGCGGGCGAACACATCGACATGGGCTATTGGCGCTTGCCCGACGCGGCCTTGGACGATCCGGATCTGGCTGCCGATTGGGGCCGCAAGGCGCTAGCCGTCGCGCTTTCAAAGCCCGCGGCCAAGCGCAAGGTGAAGAAGCGTTAGAAGTCCGGCGTGCCGTCTTTATCGAGGTCGCGGGCGCGCTGCGCCCAATCGGCGTCGGGGGCTTGCTCGGGCACGCCCCACCAGCGCGCAAGCGGGGTGTTGCGCCATTCCTCGAAGCCGCCAATGCCCACCAGGATCACGCTTCCCGGCACAAGCGTGCAAAACGCCAGCAGAAGCGCGATGAAGCCTTGCGAGGATTTGATCTCCTCCCAGCTCCCGCCCTCCAGCCAGATGCGGATCGGCTCCAGCAGCCAAGCAAGCTCTTGCATGGCGGCAGGTTAGCCGAACAGCCTTTACGCTCCCTTGAAGGCGGCGGGGCGTTTTTGCGCGAAAGCCTTAACGCCTTCGACGAAATCCTCGGTGCGGCCGGCGGCGCGCTGCGCCTCGCGCTCGGCGCGCAGCTGCTCGTCCCACTCGGCGTCGAGCGAGGCCCAGGCCAGTTGGCGGATCATGCCAAGCGCTTTGGTCGGGCCATTGGCGAGTTCGTCAGCGATTTTGAACGCCGTGCTCATGAGCTCGCCATCGGGCACGCAACGATTAATCAGTCCCCATTCAAGCGCCTTCGCAGCGGGCAATTTATCGCCCAGCAGCATCATCTCCATGGCGCGCGCGCGGCCGACCATGCGCGGCAGGTGATAGGTGGCGCTGCCATCGGGCACGAGGCCGATGCGGCGGAAGGCTTGCAGGAAATAGGCGCTTTCAGCGGCGACAATGATGTCGCCCAACAGCGCAAAGGAGCAGCCAATTCCTGCGGCCGGGCCGTTCACCGCCGTCACCAGCGGAATCGGCAAATCGCGCAGCATGGTGACGAAGCCGTTGTACTGTTTCTCGAGGCGCTGGCCGACATCGATCTTGCCCTCGTCGTCCATCGGCGGCGGGCCGCCCATGGCGAGATTGGCGCCCGACGAAAATCCGCGTCCTTCGCCAGTGAGCAGCACGCAGCGCGCCTCCGCCGCCGCGCGCGCAAAATGCGCCTCAAGCTCATCGGTCATCTCGGGCGAGATCGCATTCAGCGTGGCCGGATCGGCCATGGTGATCACAGCGACCGCGCCTTCTCTTTCGTAGCGGGATTTTGGCATCGGCGTACTCCGCAAGGGTGCAGAGCGTCAGCCTAACTCAGGAGAGGGCCTGCGCGATACGGCGCCGGCGCGGCGCCCTACGCAACGTAAAGGATCGGCGTCGCGTCGGTGGTCACCTGATTGCGGCCATTGCGCTTGGAGGCGTAAAGGCACGCGTCTGCGCGCTCAATGAGCCCTTGGGGCGTATCGCCAGATTGCAGGCGCGCCACGCCAACCGAAACCGTGACCTGCCCCAGATCTTCGTTGGTGGAGCGGCGGCGCAGCCGTTTGGCCTGGATGGCGCCGCGCAGCGCGTCGGCGGTGTGGGCGGCGGCGCGCATGCCGGCGCGCGGCATGATCATGGCGAATTCTTCCCCGCCATAGCGGGCCACCAGATAGTCAGGCCGCGCATGCGCTTGTAGCGCGCTGGCCAGGAAGCGCAGGATTTGATCGCCGGTATGGTGGCCCCAGGTGTCGTTGAAGCGCTTGAAATGGTCGATATCGACCAGCAGCAGGCAGAGCTCCAGATTTTGCGCGTGCGCCTCGCTGATGCGCATGCGCAGCGTTTCATCGAACATGCGCCGGTTCGCGAGCCCGGTGAGGCTGTCGGTGAGCGATTCAACGCGCACCGTCTCAAGGCTCTTGCGCAGCGTTTCCGTTTCACGAGAGGAGCGCTGCAATTGCTCGGTGAGCAATTGGTTGTGGTTGGCCATATCCAGCGTCGCGGCCGCGAGGCTTGAGACAATCTGGCGGATTTGATCCGGCGCGAGCCCGCGGTTGAGATCGGTGGCCGCGCTTTCCAGCGTGCGCCCGTAATCGCCGCTCTTTTCTTCCGCCGCCTTCAAAAACGAGACGACTTGCCCCAGATCGCGGGCGATCCGTTCGCCCGCCATCACGATCTGGGCTGACGCGCCAAGGCCGGTGAAAAAACGCTCGTAGATTTCGTTGTTGAATTCTTCGGTGAAGGCTTCGCCGCGGGCGATGCGGGCGTCCACCGCTTCACGTAACGGCATGTTGCCGAGCCTGTAGCCCAGCCAGACTTGGTAGTTTGGCCCGGTCGCCGCCACACCGTGCAGACGCATGAGGTCAAGCGCTTCTTGAGCGATCGCCGGCCCGTCAGGGCTCTGCATGATTGCCGTTCTATCGCTCACGTTTGTTCGAACCCGGATTCGCCAGCACCACGGCCGACGCTAGCGGCCAGAAGATGCATGAGTGGTAAACGGCTTGGTCAGACCTTCTTAAAATTCGTAATTGCGATTACCGGAAAACATGATGATACCTTTGCCGAAACAAGTTTGATCTTGGGGAGAATGATGAGCCAGACGCAAAACGCAGGCGCCGACGCCGCGCGCATGGGGCAAATCCTCGCCCTTCAGCAACGCGCGTTCACCCAGAAGGGCGCCCCGAACGCGGCGCTGCGGCGAGATCGGCTCACGCGCTGCATCAGCTTGCTGCTCACCCATCAGGACGACATCGTCAGCGCCATCCAGAGCGATTTCGGCGCGCGCTCACGCGACATGACGTTGCTGACGGATGTGGCCGCCGCGATCGGCCCGCTGAAGCAGGCGCGTGCGGAGCTTGAGCGCTGGATGGCGCCGCAGAAGCGCAAAGTTACGCCCGCTGCGCTGGGCGTGCTCGGCGCGCGCGCGGAGGTGCGTTACCAGCCCAAGGGCGTGGTGGGCGTGATGACGCCATGGAATTTCCCGGTGCAGCTGGCGATGGACGCTATCGCCGGCGCGTTCGCAGCCGGCAATTCCGTAATGCTGAAGCCGTCGGAATTTACGCCGGCCACCTCGGCGCTGCTGGCGCAGGTGATTGATCTTTATTTCGATGAGGATGAATTGGCCGTGGTGCTTGGCGGGCCCGATGTGGGCGCGGCTTTCTCGCGCCTGCCGTTTGACCATCTGATTTTTACAGGCGCCACGTCGGTGGGCCGGCATGTGATGCGCGCGGCCGCGGACAATCTGACGCCCATCACGCTTGAGCTTGGCGGCAAGTCGCCGGTGATCATCGGCGCCGGGGCCGATATCGGCAAAACCGCCGCGCGCGTGATGCAGGGCAAAACCATGAACGCCGGGCAAATCTGCCTCGCGCCGGACTACGTGATGGCGCAGAAGGCGGATGTCGCGCCGTTCGTGGAAGCGGCGAAGGCGGCGGTGGGCAAGATGTATCCCACGATGAAAGACAATGGCGACTACACCGCCATCATCAACCAGCGCCATTTCGATCGCCTACAGGGGCTGATTGCAGACGCCCGCGCCAAAGGCGCAGACGTGATCGAGATCAATCCGTCGAACGAAGATTTTTCGCAGCAGGAGCACCGCAAAATTCCGCCCACGCTGATCGTCGGCGCCACCGACGACATGGGCGTGATGCAGGAAGAAATCTTCGGCCCGCTGCTGCCGATCCGCACGTACGAAACGCTCGGCGAAACTATCACCTACGTGAACGCGCATCCGCGCCCGCTCGCGCTCTATTATTTTGGCGAAGACAAAGCAGAGAGCGAGGCGCTGCTGGCGCGCACGCACTCGGGCGGGGTCACCATCAACGATGTGATTTTCCATTTCACCATGGACGATTTGCCGTTTGGCGGCGTCGGCGCCTCGGGCATGGGCGCCTATCACGGCAAGCGCGGCTTTATCGAGTTCAGCCACGAGAAGGCGGTCTATCGCCAAACCGCGAGCGAGCTCATCGCGATGTTCCGCCCGCCGTACGGCGATGCGTTCCGCAAGCAGGTGGCGGCGCGGCTGAAGCCCTAGCGCTACTTCTTTTTAAGGAAGGCGGGCGCGTTGTCGCCGAAGCCCGTCACCGGGGCGCCGCTGTCGCGTTCTTGGCGATCCGATCGTTCGGGGCGCTGGCGGCGCGGCTCGCGCGGCGGCGCCTCCGCGCGTTTTTCCTTCGCTTCCGGCTTCGCCTGCACCGGCTCGGTGGACGCCTCGCCGCGCGCGGCGTCGCGCTTCATGTAGCGCTCTTTCTTTTCGCTGATGCGTTTGGTGTGCTCGCGCTTCAACTCTTCGGCGCGCCGCCCGCGCCCGCCGCGATCGGAGGGATCGCCGAGCGCCGCTTCCGGCGCGCCTTCGATCTCCGCCTTCTCGATCGGCTTGCCGGTCAGTTTTTCGATTGCGTCGAGGCTTTTTTTGTCCTGCGGGCCGACCAGCGTGAAAGAGGCGCCAAGCCGCCCGGCGCGGCCGGTACGGCCGATACGGTGGACGTAATCATCCGGGCTGCGCGGGGGCTCATAATTGAACACGTGCGAGACGTCCGGAATATCAAGCCCGCGCGCCGCGACGTCGGAGGCCACCAGATATTGCAAATCGCCGGTGCGGAAGCGGTCCAGCGTCTTCATACGCAGCGATTGATCGAGATCGCCGTGGATCGGCGCGGCGTTATAGCCGTGCCGCTTCAGCGAAAGCGCCACCACGTCCACATCGGTCTTGCGGTTGCAGAAGATGATGCCGTTCTTCACTTCGCACGAATTGATGGTGGCGCGCAGGCCCGCGCGGCGCGTGCGCGGATCGCCCCCCGGCAGCATGACGACGCGCTGCGTAATCGTGCTGGCGGTGGTGGCGGGCTTAGCCGCTTCGATGCGCTTGGGGTTTTGCAGGAACGCTTCAGTGAGGCGGGTGATCTCCGGCGGCATGGTGGCGGAGAAGAAGAGGGTCTGGCGCGTGAACGGCGTCAGTTTGAAGATGCGCTCGATATCGGGAATGAAGCCCATGTCGAGCATGCGGTCCGCCTCATCGACCACCATCACCTGCACGCCGGTGAGCAATAACTTCCCGCGCTCGAAATGGTCGAGCAGGCGGCCAGGCGTGGCGATCAGCACATCGACGCCGCGCGCCAGCAGCGCATCCTGATCGGCGAAGGAAACCCCGCCGATCAGCAGCGCCTTGGTGAGTTTTTGGTATTTGCCGTATTTGTCGAACCCTTCGGCCACCTGCGCGGCGAGTTCGCGCGTCGGCTCCAGAATGAGCGTGCGCGGCATGCGCGCGCGGGCGCGGCCGGCGGCCAGAATGTCGATCATCGGCAGGGTGAAGGCGGCGGTTTTGCCGGTGCCGGTTTGGGCGATGCCGAGCACGTCCCGGTTCATCAGAACCTCGGGGATGGCGGCGGCCTGGATCGGGGTCGGGTAGGTGTAGCCGCTCTCGGTGACCGCGCGGAGCGTGGGTTCGGAAAGGCCAAGATCGGCGAAGGTGATTTTGGTTTCGGTCGCCGATTGCGCGGCTTGTTCGCCCTCTGGGGCGGTGGTTTCGGTGGTCATTTATTCTCGCTTGGGCGGAGCGCCGCGCGCCGAGGGCGTGCAGGCGGGGCCGCTTCAGGTTGGCGCTTCCGGCCGGCGTCGTCTCCGGACGAGACGGGGGCGTTCAGCAAGGGCGAGCACGCCCTCAGGCGCGCACAACGGACGCGCTGGAAATGGGGGGATTTGTGGAAAAAGTCAATGTTTCGACGTCAAAGGTCAAAATCGAACGCGAGCTTTTCCCAGGGAAGGGCGCGAATTGCACTCAAAGCCGGCTCTTCAATCGGCAATGCAAAGCGGTGTTGAAACCAGATAATCACCAACGTGGATGCGCAAGCCGAGCCCACCGGCTCAGACTCAAACCGCCCGATGCAGGTCACCGCCGGCAAGCGCCCCAGAACCCCGTGCGGGTCAGGCGCGTATCGCGGCGGGCTTTGCTCCGGCTCGATCAGATGGAGCGCGCCGCCCAGGGCGTACCTCAGCTCCGCGCCCGCTAAGCCCCGCATTTGTTTGTCATTGTCGTCGCGCGAAGGCTCGCCCTCAAGAAGACCTTCGTAGGTCAGCTTTTGGTGCAATTCTCTACATTCCACCGAGCGCCCTGAATCGAGCTCGATGGTGTGCGCCCGGATCAAACGTCGATCTCGTCCGCCACGAACTTCGCGTTCGCCTGGATGTAATCAAAGCGCTTCTCGGCCTTCTTGCCCATCAGCGTTTCGATCAGGATTTCAAAGTCCGGCGCGCCGGTTTCGTCCAGCACCACGCGCGCGAGCGTGCGGGTGTCGGGGTTCATGGTGGTGTCCTTCAAATCCGCCGGCATCATTTCGCCGAGGCCCTTGAACCGAGAAATATCCACCTTGCGGCCTTTGAACTGGCCGTTCAGCAGCGCTTCCTTGTGCGCGTCATCGCGCGCGTAGATGCTCTCCTTGCCGGCCGTGAGGCGATAGAGCGGGGGCATGGCGAGGTAGAGCCTGCCCGTGCGGATCAATTGCGGCATCTGCTTGTGGAAGAAGGTGATCAGCAGCGAGGCGATGTGGGCGCCGTCCACGTCAGCGTCGGTCATGATGATGATGCGCTCGTAGCGCAGATCGTCCGCCTTGAATTTCGCGCCCATCTGCACGCCGAGCGCCAGCGCGAGGTCCGAAAGCTCCTGATTGCCGCTCATCTTCTCCGCGCCCGCGGAGGCGACGTTTAGAATCTTCCCGCGCAGCGGCAGGATGGCTTGGGTCTCGCGATTGCGCGCCTGCTTGGCCGAGCCGCCCGCGCTGTCGCCTTCGACCAGGAAGATTTCCGTATCCCTCTCGCCCGCGCGCGAGCAATCGGCGAGCTTGCCCGGCAGGCGCAGCTTGCGCGTGGCGCTTTGGCGCGAAACTTCCTTTTCCTTGCGCCGGCGCACGCGCTCTTCAGCCTGCTGAATGCACCATTCGAGCAGCCGATTGGCCTCGTTCGTGTTGGCCGCGAGCCAATGATCGAACGGATCGCGCACCGCCTGTTCGACGATCTTGGCCGCTTCGGTGGAGACCAGGCGCCCTTTGGTCTGCCCCTCGAATTGCGGATCGCGGATGAATACGGAAACCAGCGCCGCGCCGGTATTCATCACGTCTTCCGGCGAGATCAGCGACGCCTTCTTGTTGTTCTTCAGCTCCGCGTACGCCTTCAGCCCCTTGGCCAGCGCCGAGCGCAGGCCGGATTCATGAAAGCCGCCATCGGGCGTGTAAATCGTGTTGCAATAGGAGCGCAGGAAGCCGTCCGCTTCGCCGAATCCGTCGCCGACCCAAGTCACCGCCCATTCGACGCGGCCGTGCCCGGTCTTATCGCTCTTGCCGGCGAACGGCTCGGCCACGATGGCGCGCTTGTTTTGCACCAGCTCGCCCAGGAAGTCGGCAAGACCATTGGGGAAGTGCAGCACCGCTTCGGCGGGCGTGTCGTCCTTGATGCGTTCAGGCGCGCATTTCCAGCGGATCTGCACGCCGCGCTGCAGATACGCCTTCGAGCGCGCCATCTGGAACAGCCGCGCGGGCTTGAACGAGGCGCCCTCGCCGAAAATTTGCGCGTCCGGATGAAAGCGCACCGTGGTGCCGCGCCGATTGTGCGCGGGGCCGGCGTCCACCAGCTTCGAGGTAGGCGTGCCGCGCGAGAAGGTTTGCCGATAGAGCTTGCGCTCGCGCGCGACCTCAACCTCAACCCGATCGCTCAGCGCATTCACCACCGAAACGCCGACGCCATGCAGGCCGCCGCTGGTGTGATAGACTTTGTCGGAAAACTTACCCCCCGCGTGCAGCACCGTCATGATGATTTCGAGCGCGGATTTTTTCGGAAATTTCGGGTGCGGATCAACCGGCATGCCGCGCCCGTTGTCGGTCACGCGCAGCGTGCCATCGGCTTCCAGCTCCACCTCGATACGGTCGGCGAAGCCGGCGACGGCTTCGTCCATCGAGTTATCGAGTACTTCGGCAAACAAGTGGTGCAGCGCGCGCTCATCGACGCCGCCGATATACATCCCCGGTCGCTTGCGCACCGGCTCAAGCCCTTCAAGGACTTCGATGTCTTTTGCGGTGTAGCCGCCTGCGGCCGCGGGCGGTGCTTCGCTTTCGCCGAACAAGCCTGAATCCCAAAGTGATTCGTCGGCGCCCGTTTTGGGCGAGGGAGATTTCTTCTGCGCTTGCGCCATGACGTTCTCTTACGGCGCTTCGCGCGCCCTGGGCAAACATTCGCCAGTAGCGCGAACGGAACAGGATTTGGTGTGCGAGGCGTAAACGCCACGTTCTGGCCGCATTGAGTGTCTTGCCCGCCACGCCCGGCCAAGGCGGCGCAGCACATTACTGCAAATTGGGAAACTTCGCCGCGTTTTGGCCGTTCGCCGGGCTGAACGCTCCCGCGCAACGGTTGGGGCGAAGGACGAGGAGTTTGAAATGAGAAATCTGTTGATGAGTGCGGCCGTGGCCGCGCTTGGCTTGGCTGTTATTCCCGCCGCCGCCTCGGCCGAGCCCTATGTCGGGCTTGGCTACACGCACTACGACACCGATTCTGGCGATGTCGGCGGCGTGACCGGGCGCGTCGGCTACAATTTCAGCCGTTATTTCGGCGTCGAGGGCGAAGGCACGTTCGGCGTGAACGACGACGACGTCGAACTGGACCGCGCTTATGGCGCGTACGTGCGCGGCATCCTGCCGATCAATGAGCGTTTCGATCTGCATGGGCGCGTTGGCTACAACCAGGCCGAGTTCAGCACCCCAGGCGGCGATGTGGACGCGGACGGAATAGCCTACGGCGTGGGCGCGACGTTCAACGTCTCGCAACGCTTCGGCATCCGCGCCGATTACACGCGCTTGGAGGGCGATCTCGACACCGACACGATCGGCCTCGGCGGCGTTGTGAAGTTCTAAGCGCCGGACATCAGCACATGGAATTGGGCCGGGGCTTCGCCTCGGCCCAATTTTTTTGAGCGTGTTGTATCCCAGTTGAATCGCATCGCGCCGCTTCCCCGCCGAGAGCCCCGCGCAAGCGGGGCCGAGAGCGGGGATCCAGAGCAAGAGGCGCCGCCATCGGCTCTGGATCCCTGATCGCACCCCGGCTTATCGCCGGGGATGCGTCAGGGAAGCCTCCGGCGCCAATTGCAACGCGTTCAGAACGGCCACCAAGAATTGAGCCGCCGCTCGCAGCGGCGCAATTGCGCGCCATACGCGTCGCTCCAGCTCTGCACGCGGCCCGCGGCGGCGAGCAAAGTCTGTTTGCCGCGATATGAGCCGCGCGAATAGCCGCCGCGCCCTTCGTGATAAGCGAGGTAATGGCCGCGCGCATCGGAATAGGGCAGGCCCAGCTGATCGCGCGTTTTTCGGCAATACCAGGCCACGAAATCCGCCGCGTCGCGAAACTCATCGCGATCGGCGCCGCCGACGCCGGATTCGCGGCGATATTCTTCCCACGTGCTATTGAGTGCTTGCGCATAGCCGTGCGCGCTGGAGAGGCGCCGGCCTGGAAAGAAAAACAGAAAGCGTCCGCGCGGTGGGCGCGCATTGTGATCGAAACCGCTTTCCTGGCGGATGATCGCGAGCTGCAATTCAGGCGGCGCGCCCCAGCGCCGCTCGGCGCGCCGGCACGAGCGCCACCAATTCTCGTGCTGCTCGAAGATCGAGCACGCGTCGCCGGGTTCATCCGGTTTCGCCGTCGAAACGCAGGCGCCGAGCGCGCCGGCCGCGCCGAGGATAAACACCCGCCGATCCATCCCGCCACGCATAGAGTGCGTTGCCGTTTCAGACAAACAAAACGGGCCGGAGCTCCTGCTCCGGCCCGCAAGCTTACGCGCGAAGCAAGGTGTTACGCCTTGTAATACATGTCGAATTCCACCGGGTGCGGGTGGGTTTCGAAACGATCGAGCTCTTCTTTCTTGAGATCGATGTAGGCGTCGATCAGATCGTCGCTCATCACGCCGCCTTTCAGCAGGAAGTCGCGGTCGCGGTCGAGCGCGTTGAGCGCTTCGCGCAAGCTGGAGGCCACGTGCGGCACGTCCTTCAGCTCTTCCGGCGGCAGATCGTACAGGTTCTTGTCCAGCGGATCGCCCGGATGGATCTTGTTGGCGATGCCGTCGAGGCCCGCCATCAGCAACGCAACGTAGCTGAGATACATGTTGCCGGCCGGGTCGGGGAAGCGAACTTCCACGCGCTTGGCCTTCGCGCCCGTGCCGTGCGGAATTCGGCAAGAGGCCGAGCGGTTGCGGGCCGAATAGGCGAGCAGAACCGGGGCCTCGTAACCGGGCACGAGGCGCTTGTAGGAATTGGTGGTCGAGTTCGTGAAGGCGTTGATGGCCTTCGCGTGCTTGATGATGCCGCCGATATAGAAGAGGCAGGTTTCGCTGAGATCGGCGTAACGATCGCCCGCGAAAGTGTTTTGCCCGCCTTTCCAGATCGACTGGTGAACGTGCATGCCCGAGCCGTTGTCCTTGTAATAGGGCTTCGGCATGAACGTGGCGGACTTGCCGTAAGACGCGGCCACTTGATGGATGATGTACTTATACAAGTTCATGTTGTCGGCCATTTTGGTCAACGTGTTGAACTTGAGGCCGAGTTCGTGCTGGGCGGGCGCCACTTCGTGGTGGTGCTTTTCAGGGGCCATGCCGAGGCTGCCCATGATTTCCAGCATTTCGCCGCGCATATCTTGCAAGCTGTCGATCGGCGGAACGGGAAAATAGCCGCCCTTCGGGCCTGGTCGGAAACCGGAATTGCCGCCTTCGTATTGCTTGTTTGAGTTAAACGGCAATTCGGTGGAATCGAACGAATAGCCGGTGTTGTGCGGATCGGTGGACCAGCGCACGTCGTCAAACACAAAGAACTCAGCTTCCGGGCCGAAATAGGCCGTGTCGCCCGCGCCGGAGGATTTCACGTAGGCTTCGGCCTTCTTGGCGATGCCGCGCGGGCAGCGCGAATAGGGCTGCAGCGTGCCGGGCTCGAGAATATCGCAAAACAGCGCCAGCGTAGTCTGCTGATAGAACGGGTCGATGTGCGCGCCTTCAGGGTCGGGGCGCATCACCATGTCGGACTCGTTGATCGCCTTCCAGCCCGAGATCGATGAGCCGTCGAACATCGTGCCTTCGGTGAAAATGTCCTTGTCGATCATCGACACGTCGAAGGTGACGTGCTGCATCTTCCCGCGAAGATCGTTGAAGCGCAGATCGACGAATTGAACTTCCTTGTCCTTGATGAGCTTCAGAACATCGTCTGACATCAAACTCTCCGAGTGATTATTGTTTTTGAATCGTGTGTGCGCTTAGACGGCGGCTTGGCCGGTTTCGCCGGTGCGGATGCGCACCACGTTGGCGACGTCCACCACGAAAATCTTGCCGTCGCCGATTTTGCCGGTTTTGGCCGCCTTCTGGATCGCCTCCAACACCGCATCGACCTGGTCGTCGCCGACCACGACCTCAATTTTGAGCTTCGGCAGAAAATCGACCACGTACTCGGCGCCGCGATACAATTCGGTGTGGCCCTTCTGGCGGCCAAAGCCCTTGGCCTCGACCACCGTCATGCCCTGCAGGCCGATTTCCTGCAGCGCCTCTTTCACATCATCAAGTTTGAAGGGCTTGATGATCGCTTCAATCTTTTTCATCGGGAGTGCTCCCACCGCCATACGTTGTGGGGCCGTTCTGGACCGCCGGGGGCGAGTCGGGAAGCGGCGCGCATCTTTGGGCGTGTGGGCGCTCGGCGGGCGCCCAATCGGGAGGCGCCGGCGCCTAAACAAGCGGCTGGCGGCGCCGCGCGGGCGCTCTAAGCTTAGGCCATGACACGATTGTTTCTTATTCGGCACGGGGAGCCCAGCGCGGCGTGGGGCCAGTCCGAGGATCCGGGGCTTTCGGTCTTAGGGCGCGCGCAGGCCGAGGCCGCCGCCGCCCGGCTGCCCGGCGGGCTGGCGATCATGACCTCGCCCATGTTGCGTTGCCGCGAAACCGCCGCCGCTTACGAGGCGCGATTGGGCGCGGGCGCCAAAGTGGAGCCGCGGGTCAGCGAGGTGGCGACCCCGGCCGGCTTGGCCGATCGGCGCGCTTGGCTGGCCGAGACCTTCCCCTGGCGCGATGGGGCGGACCAGCGCGATTGGGCGACGCTCGCGCCTGGGCTTCATCGCTGGCGCGCCGATGTGTTGGCCGCGGTGCAAGAACGCACGCAAGACACCGCGGTGTTTTCGCATTTCATCGCCATCAACGCGATTGTGGGCGCCGCGCTCGGTGCGCCGCAAACCATCGTGTGCCGCCCATCGCATGCGTCGATCACCGAACTTGCCCTGGAAGAGGGCGTGTTGCGCTTGGTGTCGCGCGGCGAGGAGATGCAAGGCGGCGACGTACGATGAGCGGCGAGATCATCACCATCGCGCAGATGCGGGCGATCGACGCCGCCGCGGCCGCTGGCGGAACGCCGACGCGCGTGCTGATGGAGAATGCAGGCCGCGCCGTCGCGGAGGCGATCATGCGCCGCTGGAGCGCGCGCCGGGCGGCGGTGTTGTGCGGGCCGGGCGATAATGGCGGCGACGGCTGGGTCGCGGCACGCCTGCTGCGTGACGCCGGCTGGCCGGTTTGGGTGGAGAGCTTGGCGGAGCGTTCCGCCCTGAAAGGCGCGGCCGCTGAAGCTGCGGGCGGGTGGGACGGGGATATTTATCCGCTGGGCGAAGGCCCGCCCGCCGAAATGTCCGTGGATGCGCTCTTCGGGGCGGGGCTCTCACGCCCGTTGGAAGGCGTGTGCGCGCAGCTCGCCGCCGCGCTGCCGGCTGCGCGGGTGGTGGCGGTGGATACGCCTAGCGGTTTGCACGGCGATAGCGGCAAACCCTTGGGCGACGCATGTTTCAAAGCCGCGCTGACGATAACGTTCGTGCGCAAGAAGCCCGCGCATGTGCTGGAGCCGGGGCGAAGCTTTTGCGGCGAGATCGTCGTCGCGGACATCGGCGTCCCCGAGACTCTGATCGCCGCCGAGGCGCCGCAGCTTTGGGAAGGCGATTGGGATCGGTGGCGCGCGACGTATCCTTGGCCCGCGCGCGGCGCGCACAAGCATGCGCGAGGGCATGTCGTCGCGGCGTCCGGGGGCGCTGGACGCACAGGCGCTGCACGTCTCGCTGCGCACGCGGCGCTGCGTGTCGGCGCGGGGCTGGTCACCGTGCTCAGCCCGCCAGAGGCGATGGCGGAGAATGCCGCCCATCTGACAGCGATCATGCTGCGCGAAGCCGCTGATGCAGGCGCTTACACGCGGGCGATGGCGAACGCGCATGCGGGCGTCACCGGCCCGGCTTTCGGGTTGGAGCGTGGTGAAACGCTAAAAGCGTTGCTCGCTTCGCCGCGCCCGCCTTGCGTGCTCGACGCCGACGCGCTGACGCTGCTGGCGCCGCTCAGCGAAACGCTGCAAGCCGGCGATGTGCTGACCCCGCACGTGGGCGAATTCAATCGGCTCTATCCGGGCCTGCTGGACGTCAGCGCCTCGCGCATCGAAGCGGCGCGCGCCGCCGCGCAGCGCGCGGGGTGCGTGGTTTTGCTCAAGGGGCCGGACACGATCATCGCGGCGCCGGATGGGCGCGCGGCCGTGAACGCCAGCGGGACGCCTTTTCTGGCGACGGCCGGCTCGGGCGACGTGCTCGCCGGTTTGATCGCTGGGCTGATCGCCCAGGGGGTGGGGGGCTTCGAGGCCGCTGGGCTCGCGGCGTGGTTGCATGGGCGGTGCGGCGAGGCGCTGGGGCCTGGCCTCATTGCTGAGGATTTGGCCGAGGCGCTCCCTAAAGTTCTCAATAGTTTAGCGCCCGAATGGTTGCGGGCGCGGCCTGAGCCGCCTAACCGGGGCTGATCGGGCCTCGCCCGGCCCTAGCTTATGGGTTAACACTGGAATTTGGGACAGCGGCGCACGCCAAGGGGTGAGATATGGTTTGGTGGTGGTGGATCATTCCGGGCTTCGTCGCCGTGATTGGTTTGGCCTTCGCGCTGAGCGGGCTCGGCTGGATGTTCCGCGGCCGGCCGTTTAAAGGCGGGCGCGGCGTCCTGGGCGGCGCGGCGTTTCTTGGGATCGGCGCGCTGGTGGGCCTCATGGGCCTCAACGTCCAAACCTACCACCGCCTCGGCGAAGCGCAGCGCCAGGTCGCGACCATCCAATTCCAGGAAACTAGCCCGCGCACCTATAACGTGACGCTGACCGAGTACAACGACGACGGCTCCACCGGCGCGACGCGCAATTTCACCGCCGTGGGCGATGATTGGATGCTGCGGGCGCGTGTCTTGCGCTGGAAGCCGTGGGCCACCGTGCTGGGCCTGGATGCGCAATACCGCCTGGACCGCTTCGACAGCTCCTACCGCGACATCGCCGAGGCGCGCAGCACCCCGCCATCCGTCGAAGATTTGCGGCCCGAGCGGCGCACGGGCCTGGATTTCCTGCCCGTGGCGCAAACCGTCGGCAAATGGGTGCCGCTGATCGACACGCCCGAGCATGGCCAGGCCGTCTATTGGCCGATGGCCGATGGCGCGATCTACCGGGTCAGCATCACCGCTCAGGGCCAGCTGCTGCCCGATGAGGCCAACGAGGCCGCCAACGAGGCGGTGGCCACCTGGGGCACGAGCCGCCAACCCGCGCCCGAGATGCAATAAGGGCTCAATGCTTAAGGCTGGTGCGGACGGCGGGAGTCGAACCCGCACGCCGTGAGGCGCTGGAACCTAAATCCAGTGCGTCTGCCAGTTCCGCCACGTCCGCACGCGCCCCCGTTTAGGGGCCGGGGAGGGGGGCTGTCCATGGCCTCCGGCGCGCGTGGACACTGGCGGCGCCCCATGCCATAAGCCCGCCTTTCCTGAACACCCCGCCGCCGGCAAAGGATTTGCAGCGGCCTTAAAACTATGTCGAAAGCCCGTCTCATGCAGCTCACCGAGCGCCGCTCCGAAGGTCTCCTGCGCGTTTACGATGTCGTCGTTCCGGCGTCCGAATTGCAGCAAAAGCTCAACGCCAAGATCGCGGAAGTGCAGCCGCGCGTGAAGATCAAGGGCTTCCGCCCGGGCAAGGTGCCCGCGAGCCACATCCGCAAAGTGTACGGCCCTTCGATGATGCAGGACATCATCAACGAGACCGTGCAGAACTCGACCAAGGAAGGCCTCGAAAAGGTCAATGCGCGCCCCGCCTCGGAGCCGACGCTCGATCTAAAGAGCGACATCAACCAGGTGGTCGCCGGGCAATCCGATCTCGCGTTCGAGCTCTCGCTTGAAATCATGCCGGACTTTGAGCCGGCGGACCTCAAAGGCATCGCCGTCACGCGGCCGGTTGCGGCGGTGACGGACGAGCAGGTGGATGAAGAACTCAATCTGATCGCCCAGCAGCAGCGCGGGTATGAGGACAAGGACGGCGTGGCCGCGGACGGCGACGCCGTGATCGTCGATTTCGTTGGCCGCATTGACGGCGAAGCATTCGCCGGCGGCGCCGCGGAAGACGCGCAGGTGGTGATCGGTTCAGGCCAATTCATTCCCGGCTTTGAAGAGCAGCTGGTCGGCGCCAAGGCCGATGAAAAGCGCACGCTGAAGGTGACGTTCCCCGCCGATTACGGCGAAGCCTCGCTGGCCGGCAAGGATGCCGAGTTTGAAACCACCGTGAAAAAAGTGCGTGCGCCCAAGCAAGGCGCGCCCGACGATGCGTGGGCGCAAGAGCTCGGCATGGGCAGCCTCAACGAAGTGAAGGACGCGCTGCGCCAGCGCATCCAAACTCAGCACCTCACCCAATCGCGCGCCAAGGCCAAGCGTTCGCTGTTCGACAAGCTTGACGCGCTGCACGATTTCGAGTTGCCGCCGCGCATGGTGGACGCCGAATTCAATCAGATCTGGCGCCAGATTGAAGCCGACCAGCAAGCAGGCCGCCTCGATCCGAGCGACGCCGGCAAGAGCGAAGATGAGCTGAAAGGCGAGTATCGCGCCATCGCCGAGCGCCGCGTGCGCCTCGGCCTGCTGCTCGCGGAAATCGGCCGCCGCCACAAAATCGAAGTGAACGACCAGGAAGTGGCCCAGGCCATCAGCAACCAGGCGCGCAACTTCCCCGGCCAAGAGCGCCAGATTTTCGAGATGTATCAGCGCAATCCGCAGATGGTCGCCGGCATCCGCGCGCCCATCTACGAAGAGAAGGTGGTCGATTACATCCTCGAACTCATTTCGGTGACGAACGAGGATGTCAGCCGCGACGTGCTGTTCGCTGATGACGAGCCGCCGGCCGCGCCTGCGCCCGAAAAGAAGCCGCGCAAAAAGGCCAAAGCCGAGAAGGCGGAAGATTAACGCGCGTCCCGTAGGCCTCGCCCGGCAGCGCAAGGGCTTGCGGGAGCGCCTGCGGCGTCAAATATGGGTCACGCGGCGGGGCCGAGTCGGCGCCGGTGCGGCGGCTCTCGCCCCCGTCTGAGGAAACAGAATGCACGATCCGATTGAACGCATGCGGGGCATCATCATCCCGACCGTCGTGGAGCAGACCAGCCGCGGCTACGACAAGCACGACATTTTCTCGCGCCTCTTGAAAGAGCGTATCATTTTCGTCAGCGGCGGCATCGACGATACGGTCGCCGCCGTGGTCACCGCGCAATTGCTGTTTCTCGAGTCCGAGAACCCCAAGCGCGAGATCGCCATGTATATCAACAGCCCCGGCGGCTACGTGACGGCCGGGCTCGCGATCTACGATACGATGCAATACATCCGCAGCCCGGTTTCCACGGTCTGCACCGGCCTTGCCGCTTCGATGGGCTCGCTGCTCTTGGCGGCCGGTGAGAAGGGGCTGCGCATCTGCCTGCCCAATTCGCGCGTGATGGTGCACCAGCCGTCAGGCGGCTTCCGCGGCCCGGCTTCGGATATCGAGCGCCACGCCGAGGACATCCTCTTCACCAAGCGGCGCTTGAATGAAATCTACGTCAAGCACACCGGCCAGCCGCTTGAGCGCGTCGAGCGCACGCTGGATCGCGATCACTTCATGACCGCCGAAGACGCCAAGGATTTTGGCATCGTTGATCGGGTCTATGAGCGGCGCGAGCTGCCGGAAGGCGCCTAAGACGAAGCGGCTCACACGAGAGTGTGACCGCACTTCGTCGCTTCATGAATTTCCTTAAAGTCAGCGCGGCGTAGCTTTCTCCCAAACCAATGGGAGGAAACGGCGCATGTTAAACACCCTTCTTGTTGCGGCGATGATGACGGTCGGCGCGCCGACCCCAACTGAAACCAATCTTACACTTCCCGCGGCTACGCCCGCTTCGGCGTGGACGCGCGTTTCGCTCACGGATGAGCCCGCCCGCTGGCGCACCCAGGTGTGCGCGGGCGTAACTGGCATCTCGGGGGCGAATGCCCAATATGTCGTGGATCGCGTTTCGAGCCGCGCGGAAGAGCTTGGGCTACGGGTCGGCGCGCCGGGGTGCAGGGCCAACCTTCTGGTGGTGTTCAGCTCCGACCCCAAGGCGCAGGCGCAGGCGATTGCGCGTGAGCGCACCGATCCCGCATCTTTGACGGGGCTCAGCGGCGCCAGTGACGGTCGGGCGGCCTACAACGATTTCCTGAACGGGGACCAGCCGGTGCGCTGGTGGCGAGTTGTCCGGCCGGTGACGGACACTGGCCTGGCGGTGGATCGAAACGTCCGCGCGGGCGACGCGCCCCGCATCAACGTGCCTGAGCGCGGACGTTTGGGGTCTACCACGTTCGACGCCTTCAGCCATGTGATCGTCATTATAGACCTGGAGCAGGTGAACGGCCGGCGGCTCGACGCCCTGGCTGACTACATCGCCATGGTGTCGCTGAGCCCTCTCAACGAGCGTGCGGACGTTGGCGGATCGTCGATTCTGGGCCTGTTCGCCGAAAGCGCGGCCCCGCAGGCAATCACTGAGGCCGATCGCGCTTATCTGGCGCGGGTCTACCGTTAGACCTGCACGCGCTTGCCCACAAAGCGGCGCGGCCCTACGATTCGGCCAGTGATTTAGGGGAGAGTTATGTTTCTTGAACTGATCGCAGCCTTGGCGTTGTCGGCTGCGCCGCAAACCGCGCCGCGCAGCGCGCCTGCTGCGCCTCCAGCGGTATCCAACGCGGGCGAAAGCGGGTTCATCCAAATCAGCAACCGACGCGCGGAGCGGCCGCGTTGGCGTCGGGGCGTCTGCGTCGGAGCCACGGGCCTGGGTGTCGAACAGGCGCAATTTCTGGTCGATCGCGTGTCTCAACGCGCGCGCGAAGTAGGGCTGACGCCGGGCAGCCCGGGCTGCGACGCCAATGTGGTGGTAGTGTTCACGGCTGATCCGAACGGGGTTGCTACGGCCATCACACGCTCGCGCGATTTCGGCGTCGGCGGCCGCGCCCGCACCAACAGCCGCGAGGCGCTGGCCGGCTTCACCCGCAGCAGCGCGCCGGTGCGCTGGTGGTACGTGTGGCAGTCGGTGGCCGAAACGGGCGAGGTGGCGAACCAGGACCAGCGCGGCGGCCAGGGGCCGCAGGTGGCGGTCCAGGATCGACGCATCGGCGCCGGCCGGACGCGCGATGACCTCACTCACGTGTTTATCGTGGTCGACGGCCCGCAGATCGCGAACGTGAACATGAACGCCCTAGGCGATTACATCGCCTATGCTGCGCTCGCTCAGGTTGACCCGGCCGCGCCGCCCGCGGGCGCGGGATCGTCCATACTTGGATTGTTCACAGATTCCCAGCCCGCCGACGGCCTGACCTCGGCGGATCGGGCGGTCCTTCAGGCCCTCTACAACTAACCCCGGTCAGCGGGCGCGGAGCTTGAATTAGCGGCTTAAGCGGCCCATTTAGGCCGCTGCCGCGGGTTTTTGCGCGCCTCGGGGGGCTGTTCCGCCGCCTTGGCGGCTTGCGGCCCCATCCTTGCTATGGTCGTATCGCCTGGCCGGGCGGTCGGGTGGTGAACGTTTTTGAAAGGGATCGCGGTCAACCATCCGTAAGCGCGGGGGTGTGGGGGCCATAGGGCCGCCGCTTTCATCCCTATATTATGGTTTGGCGGGATCGCCCCGCAGAGGATTTGGCATGAGCAAAGGCGCCGCCGGCGGAGAGTCCAAGAACACTCTCTATTGCTCGTTCTGCGGCAAGAGCCAGCACGAGGTCCGCAAGCTTATCGCGGGCCCGACCGTGTTCATCTGCGATGAATGCGTCGAATTGTGCATGGACATCATCCGCGAGGAGCACAAAACCTCGCTGGTTAAATCCAAAGAGGGCGTGCCGAGCCCGAAAGAGATCAAAGGCGTGCTCGACGATTATGTCGTCGGCCAAGATCACGCCAAGCGCGTGCTCTCGGTGGCGGTGCATAACCACTACAAGCGCCTGAACCACGCCTCGAAAAATCAGGACGTCGAACTCGCGAAGTCGAACATCCTGCTGATCGGCCCCACCGGCTGCGGCAAGACGCTGCTGGCGCAGACGCTGGCGCGCATCATCGA
>DAOMPU010000002.1:0-32391 GCA_035444925.1 Terricaulis sp.
TCGATGGCGCCGCGGAAGGTTTCTCAAACTTCGACGAAGCGCTCGCCAGCATGCCGGAAACGCCCATCGCGGATCAGAGCGAAGGGGCGATCATGTTCTATTCGTCGGGGACCACGGGCTTTCCCAAGGGCATTCGACAGCCGTTGCTCGATCTCCCCTATGGCGAGGGCGAACCCTACGTCTCGATCATGACGATGCTGTACGGAGCCACGGACAAGTCGATCTTCTTGTCGCCGGCGCCAATGTATCATGCCTCACCGCTTGGCTTCTCAATGAACTGCCTGCGCCACGGCATCTGCGTGGTGATCATGGAGCACTTCGAAGCCGAATTCGCGCTCAAATGTATCGAGACCTACCGCATCACCCATAGCCAATGGGTGCCGACTATGTTCGTGCGCATGCTGAAGCTGCCGGACGAAGTGCGCGCGCGCTATGACCTAAGTTCGCAGCAATATGCGATCCACGCCGCGGCGCCGTGTCCGGTGCCTGTCAAAGAGCAGATGATCGCGTGGTGGGGCGAAATCCTCCATGAATATTATGCGGGCAGCGAAGCCAATGGCTTCGTGCAGCTCAACAGCGCCGAATGGCTGGCGCACAGGGGATCGGTGGGCCGGCCCATGGGTTGCGAAATTCACATCTGTGACGACGCAGGCCAGGAGCTGCCCATTGGTGAGCACGGCATCGTCTATTTCGGCGGCGGCAAACCGTTTGAATACTTCAAGGACAGCAAGAAAACCGCCGCGGCGCGAAACCCGCAAGGATGGTCCACCTTGGGCGACATCGGATACGTCGATGAGGACGGTTATCTGTATCTAACCGACCGCAAGGATTTCATGATCATCTCCGGCGGCGTGAACATCTATCCGCAGGAGGCGGAGAACGTGCTGATCATGCACGAGAAGGTTCTGGATGTGGCGGTGTTCGGCATTCCGAACGAGGATTTCGGCGAAGAGGTCAAGGCCGCCGTCCAGCTCAAGCGCCCCGAAGAGGCGAGTGCGGGGCTGGAAGCGGAGCTAATCGATTTCTGCCGCACGAAGCTCTCCCACATAAAGTGCCCGCGCAGCATTGATTTCCACGAGGCGCTGCCGAGGCACCCAACGGGCAAGCTCTACAAGCGGCTGCTCAAGGATGCGTACTGGTCCGCGCAGAACAGTGGGGCCAAGGCGGGCCGGCATTGAACGACGCGCCCAGAATCACTTCACCCGATCAAAATTAGCCGCGCGCACGGCGCACCTGCACGCGCTATTGTTATTGAGGTCGCTCGCATGAGTTCTAACCAAACAAAGGGCGCCAACGCGGACCCGGAATCTGAGTTGCTGGCAGGCTTGGACTTCGATTTGCAGGCATTGCGCCGGAAATATCGCGAAGAGCGCGACCGGCGCATCCGAGAGGACGGCGAGGGCCAATTCATCCACACCGCGGGCGCGTATAGCCGCTTCAAGGACGGCGATCCCTATGTGGACCGCGTTGATCGAGAGCCGATTGCGATCGAGACAAACGTGCTCATCATTGGCGGCGGTTTTGCGGGGTTGATGGCGGCGGGCCGGCTCGTCGAGGCCGGCATCGAAGATTTTCACCTCATCGACAGCGCATCGGATTTCGGCGGCACCTGGTACTGGAACAGGTATCCCGGCGCGCAGTGCGATATCGAATCTTATTGCTATCTGCCCTTGCTTGAAGAAACCGGGTACATTCCTCGGGAAAAGTACGCGCACGCGCCTGAAATCTTCGCGCACGCCCAGCGCATAGCGAGACATTACGGGCTCTACGAGAGGGCGATCTTCCAGACAGAGGTCGCCGCCATGGATTGGGACGAGGAGCGCCTCGTCTGGAAAGTCAGCACAAACCGGGGAGATGCGATCAGTGCGCGATGCATTGTCTGCGCTTCAGGGCCGGGAACGACTCCCAAATTGCCCGGCATTCCCGGAATCGATGACTTCCAGGGCCATGCGTTCCACACCAGCCGGTGGGATTTCGGTTACACCGGAGGGGGCAGTTCGGCCGATCTCTCGAAGCTGGCGGACAAGCGCGTCGCAATTATCGGCACGGGCGCATCGGCGATTCAGGTCGTGCCGCCGCTCGGAAGGTCCGCTAAGCAGCTTTATGTGTTTCAGCGGACGCCATCCGCGCTGAATCCGCGCGGCAATTCGGCCACGGACCCCAAGTGGGTGAGCTCGCTGAAACCGGGTTGGCAAAAGCAGCGCCAGGCCAATTTCAACGATGTTGTCGGCGGCATGCCGTTCAAAGAAGATCTGGTGAACGATAGCTGGACGGACATATTCCGGAATCTCCAGAACTCGATGCTTGCCGGCGGCGCTACACCTGGCGGCCTTTCGCCCTCTTATGTCGCGTTGTTGTCGGAGATCGTGGACGCGAGAAAACAAAACGAGGTGCGTGACAGAGTGGACGCGATCGTAGAGGACGCCGCGACAGCCGAGGCCCTCAAGCCGTGGTACCGAACGTTCTGCAAGCGGCCCTGCTTCAGCGATGATTATCTGCCGACCTTCAATCGCAGCAATGTAACGCTGGTCGATACCAGTGGGCGCAAGGGCGTCGAGAGGATCACGGCCAAAGGCATCGTCGCCAACGGCGTTGAGTACGAGGTCGATTGCATTATCTTCGCCACCGGGTTCGAGTTCAGCAGCGCCTATCGGCGCCGGATGCCGTTCGCTGTGAACGGCCGCGGGAGACGATCATTGTTTGACCTGTGGGAGAAGGGCCGCAGGACGCTGCATGGGCATTCAACGCATGGCGTTCCCAACTGGTTCTTTATTGGGAATTCCCAGGTGGGGATCTCGGTGAACTACACGTCGATGCTGGATATTCAGGCGCGCCTGATAACGTATGTCATCGCACAAATGCGCGAGCGCGGCGCGAGCGTGGTTGAAGCGACCGCCGAAGGCGAGGCCGCCTGGGTGAAAGAAATTCGCGACAGGGCGATGAGCTCAAGTGATTTCCTTGAAGATTGCACCCCCGGCTATTTCAACAATGAAGGCAATGTGAAAAATGCCGTGGCGACGCTGACAGGCGACGCTTACGCGCCCGGGGTGAACGCTTTCAGCGCCGTCGTCGCCGCTTGGATTGAGCGCGGCGATTGTGAAGGATTGGAGTTTAGCTGACGCCATGCATCCGGAAACTCGCCAAACAGCGCGCCCTGTCACGAGGCGAAAAGCCAAACAGGTTCGTTCGATCCTGACGACGGACGCGATACTTATCGCCGCCGCCGAAGTGCTGGAGGATAGCGGATACAGCCGCACCACCACCGACCGCATCGCTGAGCGGGCGGGCGTGAGCGTGGGCTCCATCTATCAGTATTTTGGCAATAAGCGCGATCTGTTCGAGCGCGTGTTCGATCGGCAGTCAGATCTGATCATCGCCGGCTTGCGAAGCTTCAAGTTTGATGAAAATGCGCCAGCTTCCGAGAACCTCCAAAGGGTTTTGGATATCGCCAAAGGCACAATGACGCCGGGGCAGATTCGTGAGCTGAGGCGCATTCCCGAGCTGAAGGCGCGCATTGCCTCGGTATCTGAAATGGTTGTTTCGAGCATAGCGGACATCGTCGGGCATCTGCACCCTCAATTGCCCGAAAAAGAGCGAAGGATCAAAGCGGAGCTCGTTGCCGCCAGCTCTTACGGGTTGGGTCTCACGAGCCGCGACAAGAAGCACAATGCGGAGCTCGCGAAAGAATTCGACCTCATGATCAACTTGTACATCGCTGGATAGAATAGATACGCCCGCGCTAAGGGGCGCAGGCCAGGCCGCCTATGCGGCCGTGAATGCATCATCGACGGCGAGCATGCCGCCGCTGACAAATTTCGACTCATCCGAGGCCAGGTAGACAACCGCCGCTGCAACATCCTCGGGCTTCCCGATCGCCGCCACGTCCGCGCTCATCTTCATCATCAGCTCAACGGCGAGCGGAGAGGCTTCTCCCAGCTTCATAAGCGACGCGGTCATGTCCGTTTCCATGGCGCCCGGATGGATCGAATTGCAGCGGATGCCATTCTTGCGCATCTTGCAATGCACCGCGACCGTTTGCGTGATGGAGCGAACCGCGCCCTTGCTGGCGCTATACGCCGCAAACGACGGCGTGCCGACTAAGCCGCCCACCGAAGATATATTGACGATCGAGCCGCCGCCTGATCGGGCCATCACCGGAATCGCGTGTTTGCAACCGAGAAACGGGCCGTCAATGTTCACGCTCTGCACGAACTTTAGTTGCTCGAGCGTCGTGTCCTCGATTGTGGCCATGGCCACCACGCCGGCATTGTTTACAAGGACATCGAGTTTTCCGAAGCGCTCCACCGCCGCGGCGATCGCCGCGATCCATTGCCCTTCGGAAGAGACGTCCAGCTTGATGAACAGCCCCTGCGCGCCGAAGCTGGCCGCGAGCGCTTGACCGGCGGCGGAGTCAATGTCGGCGATCACCACCGACGCCCCCTCGGCGTGCAGCGCCCTGGCGGACGCAGCGCCCAAACCTTTGGCGGCGCCGGTCACAAAACATACCTTGCCTTCGAGTCTTTTCATGTTTGTCTCTGTTTGCGAGCGTGAGGTCGCGCAAGCATGCGCACCGTACGGGGAAGAGCGCGTATTCGCGGCGGCGCGCGAATCTCGCGTCCGCCGTGAACGCGTCAGGCGCGGTTAGAAATTGGCGCGAAGTTCCAGGCCGACCTGGCGCGGCGCGCCCCAGGTCACATAGCGAGATCCGAAATTGTCGGAAGCGCCCATGCGGGTAATGTAGTGCTCGCCCGTCAGATTGGTGACGAAAGCGCGGACTCGGAACGTCTCGTCAGGACTATCCCAAATCAGCGAAGCGTTCACGAGCGTGTATTGGTCTTGGGAGTCCAGCGGGAGGTTGAATTCGCGGAAGTAAATCTCCGACCGGTAACTGACATCCGCGCGCGCTGTGATGCGCCCGCCGGCCAAGATGGGGTTCGAGCGATAGGCTAAGCCGAAGTTGAAGGAGATTTTCGGCGAATTGGCGAGATAATTGCCCGAGACGTCCTGGGCTCCGAGCGCCGGGTCGAGTGAATCTGTGTTCGTGAACTCAGTGAACGTGGCCTCCAATAAGGAGAGGTTGGCGTTTAGCGTCCAGTGATCGTCGGGGCGCCAGGCGGCCTCCAATTCGAGGCCGGTCACCTCCGCCGCCGCCGCGTTGGTGATCTGTGAAGAGAGCCCAACAATTTGGTACAATTGCAGGTCGGTGTAATCGTAGAAGAAGGCCCCGATGTTCAGCGTCAGCGCCCCGTCGAGCAATCTGTTCTTCCAGCCTATCTCGTAGGACGTGACCTCTTCAGGCTGGTATTGCTGGTTGCAGGCCGAGAAGTTGAAGCCGCCGACCTTAAAGCCTCGTGAGAATGTCGCGAACAGATTGCTGTTCTCAGAAAGGTCGTATTGGGCGCCCAGCCTCGGTGTGGTCGATGTGAACCTCACGTCGTTGGTCTGTGCAGGGCAGGTGAAAACGGTAGGCCCCGCGGGGCCGAACTGCATGTAATTGCGTTGGCTCACCTCCTGCTCATCCTCGGAATAGCGGATGCCGCCGATGATGCGCGCGCGGTCGGTGATGTTAATCGTGGCGTCGCCGAAAACCGCATAACTTGTCGATAAGTAGCGGGATGTCTCGAAGAACGCGCTGCTGTTCGGCGGCAGCGGCGTGAAGCCGAGCGGGAAACTGTAGGATTGCGACTCGTACTTTTCGTCGCGCAGGTAAAACGCGCCGAGCACCGCATCGACCGCCCCCACGGATCCGGAGAGGTTGAATTCCTGGGTGAATGAACGCGAGCGCTCCGTGCGCTGCGCCGGGAAAGCGCTGATATCGCTCGTGTCGTCATCGCGCAGCTCGTGATCGGCGATGCGCGCATAACCGGAGATCGACCTGAATTGCAGATCGCCCAAATCCCACGTGAGCGTCGAAGATGCGCCGGTATAATCCCGATCCGCGTCGATCGGATCGTTGGCGGAGGTGCGATGAGGCGTCAGCGGCACGTTGGCGCCGGCCAGATACGGATTGTTCGCAATCGCGCGCGGCGTGGGGGCGTTGTAAAGCACGAAATAGGCGGTTGGCCCTGACGCAGTGAGGCCGTAGGCGGCCAAGTCCCATGTCAGATTGTCGGTTAGATCCACGGCGACGCGCAGTCGCGCCGAAGTGCTTTCGCCTCTGTCGATGTCTTGTCCGCCCGGAAGCACGTTCTCCACGAAGCCTTCGCCACGGCGCCAATGGTCGGCGACCAGGCGCGCGCGCACCCGGTTGTTCACCGGCACATTGAGGACGCCCTGGATGCGGTTTTCATCGTAGCTCGCGTAGCTGCCCATCAGATAGCCTTCGAACACGTCGCTTGGCGCGTTCGAGATGAAGTTCACCACACCGCCATTGGCGTTGCGGCCATAAAGCGTGCCCTGCGGTCCGCGCAGCACTTCGACGCGTTGAACGTCAACCTGGGTCAGGTCTCCCATGGAGGGGCGGGCCTGATAGACGCCATCGACATGAATTGCGACGCCAGGCGCGCCCTGGTTCAGCCCCACGCCGCGAATGGTCACCGAGGTCTGCCCAAGCAGGCGGCCCGCCTGCATGCTGGGCACGATGAATTGGAGATCGGAGGGCTGCGTGACGCCCCGCGCCTCAAGCTCCGCGCCGCTGACCGCGGAGACGGCCGCCGGCACTTCCAGCAGGCTGCTTTCGCGCTTGAGAGCTGTAACGACGATTTCGCCGACCTCAGCGCCGTGGTCGGTTTGCGCAGAGGCCTCGGCGGCGACGAGCGCCGGCGCCAGAAGGGCGGTCGCGTACATTAGGCTGCGGAACGTGGCCGGCATGATCTCTCCCCTTGTGTTTTGCCGCCTTTGGGTGGCGGCGCGCGCGGTCAGCCGAGGCAGCCGAGCTTTTTTACACCTGGGGGCAATAAATCCTCCAAACGTGAAACCCTGTCAAGTGGTTTGACGGATGGGTGCAAATGGGATTGTTGTCGTAAAATGTGAGGCGGCGACGTGAAGCAAGGGCATGATTCCGAGAGCCGCGCGACGCGCGGCGTCAAGCGCGCCAAGGTTCTGGGCGAAGCAGCGAAGTCGCTGAACAGCCTCGGCGTGTCGCAGACCTCTCTGTCGGATGTCGCGCGTCGCGTCGGCGTGTCGCGCGCGGCCCTCTATTATTATTTCGAGGATCAGCAGGAGCTGGTTTTTCAGTGTTATCAGCGATCTTGCCAGCTGATGGCGCAGCAGCTGAACCGGGCCAGGGACCGCGGCGGCGACGCCATGGCCATGGTCGAAGCGTTCGTCGATGGGATGCTGGAGGATGGTGAGTCCGAGTTCGCGGCGCTCAGCGAGCTGGCTTATCTGAGGCCCGAACAGCGCGGCATGCTGCTTGGCCAATACGAGTCGATTCTTGAGGGCGTGGACGGCTTGCTGCGTGAGGGCGCGGCGCGCGGTGATCTGCGGGCGTGCGACGGGCGCCTCGTCGGCCAGTCAATTATTGGCATGATCTCTTGGATTCCGCTGGCCAGGCGCTGGCGCACGCGCGAGGCGCTGAGCGATGCGGAATTGGTCGCGGCGACAAAAGACCTGCTGCGTCACGGGCTGGCCGCGGACCGGGCGGCGCCCTGCGCCTACACCCCGCTGGACCTCACCCCGCCGGGAGTGCCGGTCACTCAGATTTTCGACGCCGACACCATGGCTGCGGCCCGGCGCGAGTCCCTGCTTGCAGCCGCTTCGTGGATATTCAACCTGAAGGGCGTGGACGCCACCTCGCTCGAAGAGATCGCGCTGCTGCGCGGCGTCACCAAGAAAGTCATCTATCACAATGTCGGCGACAAGGAGACGCTGGTCGCCGAATGCTATCGGCGCACTTTCCGCATCTACGAAGGATTCCAGGCGCGCGAGCGCGCCTATGAGGGGTCGCGGATCGAGGCGGTGTGCGCACAGTTTCACGCTCTCGCCGAGGCGAGTCTGCGCGAGGACATCGCGCCGCTGGCGCCGCTGGCGGGGCTTGAGTCCGTGGCTGAGGGGCCGTTGGAGGAAATCCACGCGGCAGCCGGACGCATCATGGCGCACTCATTAGCGACTTACGCTTTGGGCCAAGCCGAAGGCTCAATCCGACAGATGAACAACCGCGCTGTCTTGTCGATGCACCCCGGCGCGTTTGGGTGGCTGCCCAAGTGGTTTGACATCCTCGACGTGCAACAGCGCGCCCGCGCGCCGGCTGAATTGGCCGAACTGGTGCGCGTGGGCCTTCGGCCCATCTGAATTTTCGAGCCGGCAGATAAGGGCGCGCGGGCCTGAGCGTCGGCGCTTGACACACGTTATCGAACGCGAGATTTATTGCACTCAAATGTCAAAACGATCAGGGACGGCGCAGGCGCCGATCCCTGGCGGCAGGCGCGCAGCGGCGTTCAAAGCGGCGCAACAGCCCCAAGGGGCGGGGAGGACGAAGATGGCTGGGACGATCGATGGCCCGCAGGTCAGCGGGAAGACAGACCCGGCCTTTGCGCGCGTGCGCGAGGTTTTCGAGGCGCACTTTCAGCCGGATGCGACCTTGCAGGAGGTCGGCGCCGCGGTGGCGGTCTGCGCAGGTCGGCGCTGCGTCGTCGATCTCTGGGGCGGGGTGCGCAGCACGGAAACGAAGGAAGCGTGGACGCCCGACACCCTGGTCAATGTCTGGTCAACCACCAAGGGGATCATGGCGATCGCGGTGGCTCAGCTCGTGGCGGCGGGAAAGCTGGATTATGCCGCGCCCGTCGCCCGCTACTGGCCCGAATTCGCAGCGGCCGGAAAGGACGGCGTCACCGTCGAGCAGGTGATGTCGCACCAAGCCGGGCTCAACGGCTTTGCCGAGCCGACCACGGTGGAGGATTTCGGAGATTGGGAAACCGTGACCGCTCGCCTCGCGGTTCAAGCGCCGCTGTGGCCGCCGGGCGAAAAGAACAGCTATCACGCCATGACCTACGGTTTTCTTGCTGGCGAGATCGCCAGGCGCGCCAGCGGGCTGATGCCGCGTGAGCTCATCGCTCAAACTGTAGCGGGGCCGATCAACGCTGATTTTCAGATCGGCGTAGCCGAGGCCGATTGGACGCGCACGGCGCCGCTCATCCCGCCGCCGCGCTCTCCCGCTGACGCACCGACGCTGGAGTTCGATCCGCTCGCGGCCGCCTGCGCCGTGAACCCGCAGCTGAAAGGATCGGACGCCAACCGGCCAGAATGGCGACGCGCGCAGATTCCGGCCGGCAACGGCCATGCAACCGCCCGCGCGTTGGCGACGATCTATGGCGAGCTTGGCGGCGCCTTGCTGTCGCCTGCGGGTGTGGAGGCGATGACGGCGGTGCGCACGACGCGCGACGACCTCCTGCTGGGACCGGGCGCCTGGGCGGCGGGAATGATGATAAACCGCGCCGGACTGTTCGGGCCGGGCCCGCGCGCGTACGGCCATTGCGGATGGGGCGGGAGTTATGGCTACGCCGATCCCGACCTGAAAATCGCTGTCGGTTATACGCCCAATCGCATGAACACCAGCGTGTTGCAGGATCCTCGCGGCATGGCGCTCGCAGCCGCCGTCGCCGAATGCGCCGGTCGCGCGGGGAGCTGAGCACGGCCTCGCCGATCATCGGATAGCCATATCCGCGTGCTCTGCGTGAGCTTGCTCACATGGAGGCGTCGCGAACCCAGATTTGGCTGCGGCAGAGCGGCCAGACGATGCAGCCGCGCAGGCGCAGCCGGCCGTCCGGCAGCAAGGTGATCTCGCCGCTATAGGTCTCGCCTTCCTCGGGATCATAGACCCAACCATCGCCAAGCCGTGTGGCGCTCAGGCGTCTTGCTTGCAGAATGCGCAGGCCGCGCAGCGCGCGCGTGCGCAAGGCGGGGTCGCTGTTGCGCACATCGCGCTGATCAGGGTTCGCCTCCAGCAACGGCGAGGAGACGATCGCGCCGCATATCGCGTCTCCGCATGGCTCGAGACGCACCAGCCCGCCGCGCACCTCGGTGCGCCAAACGCCGAGAAAATCGTTTGCTTGCGCTGGCGCAGCGATGGCGAAGAAAACGAGGGCGGCGCCAATCAAGCGGTTCATGCGCGCTCCTCGGCCAAAGGGTAGGCCGCACGCAATTGACGATCGACCGAGTCGATCAAGGCGCGGCCATCATGCTTCCACGGATGGAAGCCAGGTTTGAAATAGCTGAGATAGAGCCCGCCGATGCCGCGCAGCACGCCGGGCCGCAGCCAAAGATAGCGCATGGATCCGCGCCAGGCCTTCCATCCGGTCACCCCATCCTGCGCCAGCAGATCGCGCATGTTGCGCCCAACCACATCGGCAAGGATCAAAGTGGCCAGCAGCATCGTGGCGCAGCGGCGCAGCCACCGCAACACCGGCGGGCGTTTGGCGTGCACGGCCATGAACGTGTCGAACGCCACGGCCTTGTGTTCGATTTCCTCGATCGCATGCCAGCACCACAGCGCTTTGGCGCTCTCGTCGGCGCCGTCGAGGTAGCGCGGGTTGGAGAGCAGCGCGTGCGCCAGAATGGCGGTGAAGTGCTCAAGCGCGATCGTGACGGCGAGCTGAATGCGCTCAGGCCGGCCCCGCGCGACGGCGAGGCGCTGACGCGTGCGTTCTTCCAGCGCGGCGACGTCATAGCCGTGATCGGCGACTTGCCGGTTGAAGGCGATGTGCTCGCGCGTATGGATGGCTTCCTGCGTGACAAAGGCTGCGGCTTGCGCGGCCAGCTCAGGCGGCAATTCGCTTTTGTAGCGGCGCACGCTGTCCATAAAAAACCGCTCGCCCTGCGGGAAGGTCACGGAAAGCGCGTTGAAGAAAGCGCTCGCGAAGGCGTCCCCGCCCAGCCAATGGCGCGCCGCGCCGGCCGTGGGGCCAAAAGCGATATTCCGCACGCGGATTGAAGGCGGGGCTTCGGGGCTGACCGTCTCAAGCGCCGACATGGGTGTTCTCCCGATCTTGGAACCTGTACACTACTGACATTGAGATGAAGGTAACTGACATCAATGTCAATAGAGAAACGCAGTGAGCGTCGGCGCCGGCGTTCGCCCGAAGAGGCGAAGCGCGAGGCTTTGGCTTCCGCGCGCGGCTTGCTGATCGCGGGCGGGCCGGATGCGGTGACGCTGGCGGCGGTCGCTTCCGAGCTTGGCGTCACGCACGCAAACTTGATCCACCATTTTGGCTCCGCCGCTGGCCTGCAATCGGCGCTGATGGGCTCGATGGTGAACGATTTGGCCGATGCGCTGGACGCGGTGGTGGGCCGATTGCGGACGGATCGCGGCGCGCCGCTCGAGCTCGTTTCCGAGGTTTTTAAAGCGTTTGATGAAGGCGGGGCGGCGCGGCTGGCAGCTTGGATCGTGCTGTCAGGCGATTTGCGCCATCTTGAGCCGATCCGCGCGGCGGTGCAGGGCTTGGTGGAGGCGATCCGCGAACGGCTGGGCGATAAGGACGGACTGGCGCGCGCGCGCATATCGGCGGCGGTGCTGCTCATCGCCGTCAGCGCGTTCGGCGACGCCTTGATCGGCCCGCCGCTGCGCGACATGCTCGATCGCCCCGACGATGCGACCCGTAAAGTTATCGCCGGGCTTCTTCCTCACTTCCTCGTCGAGCACCCAGGGGGCGCTTGAATAACATTGATGTCAGTAGCTATTGACAACAACGTGAATATAGCTGCTCATATGCCCTTGGGGTGAGCGCCGCCGAAAGAGCTGGCGCCGCCCAGGGGAGGAAAGCATGCATCAGGGTACTAAGGCGCGCTGGCTCGTCGGCGCCTCCACGATTCTTTTGGCGGCTTTGAGCGCAGGCCCGGCCTTTGCGCAGTCCAACGAGGACGCCGCCGCGCAGGAAAACGAAATCATCGTCACCGCCCAGCGCCGCGCCGAGCGCATCCAGGACGTGCCGATCGCGATCACCGCGCTGAACGAAGAGGCGCTGACGGCGCAGCGCATCGAGGGCGGGCCTGATCTTCTGCGCGCGATCCCGAACGTGACGTTCTCGCGCGGCAATTTCACCAGCAACAATTTCGCCATTCGCGGGGTCGGTACGAAGGCGGTTTCGGCCACCACCGATCCGGGCGTCGCGGTGTCGTTCAATCAGGTGGGCATCATCCAAAACCGCCTGTTCGAACAAGAATATTACGACATGGAGCGCGTTGAAGTGCTGCGCGGCCCGCAAGGCACGCTCTATGGGCGCAACGCCACCGGCGGGGTGATCAACATCGTTCCACGCAGCGTGAATTTTGATGCGTTTGAAGGCAATCTTGAGGCCGAGGTCGGCAATTACGATACGCGCCGCATCAGCGCGATGGTGAATATCCCGCTGATTGACGATCGCCTCGCGGTGCGCTTCGCCGGCGCGCTGACGCAGCGCAGCGGTTACGACTACAATTCGGTGACCGAAAACAACATCAACGGCCGCGACCTCTGGTCTGGCCGTCTCACCATTGGTTTCGAGCCAACCAGCAATTTCCGCGGCAGCTTCGTTTGGGAGCATTTCGACGAAGACGACAACCGCTCGCGCACGGGAAAACAGCTCTGCAATCGCGACGAGCCGCCGGAGACGATTGGCTCGATCACCGTCACCGATCCGGTCGGTCCGTTCCCGCAAACGCCGTTCGATCTTCTCGCGCGCCCCGCTCTGTTCAGCACGGGATGTGAAGCGGGCAGCCTCTATGACGACGAAGCGTTTGGCACTCCGAACGGGCTCTCGATCCCATTTGTGCTTTCTTTCTTGGCGACGGGTAACTGGGGTTATTACGGCGATCCAAGCGACCCGTTCTCACTCGAATCGGTCGGTCTGCTGCAGGTCGTTGATCCCTATGGTGGTCAGATGCAGTCCCGCGATCTGCGTGAGATCGCATCGTTCCGCGATCCCGTCTATCGCGCGCAAGCTGATATTTTCCAGCTGAATCTCGAATACGACATCGGCGCCAACTTCACCTTCAATTCTCAGACGCTTTACGTCGAAGACAGCGTTTACTCGTTTCAGGATCTCAATCGCTTCAACACAGTTCCGATATTCAACGATACAACTCAGTTCGTCGAGCATTGGGGTTATGGTGTGAGTCCTTACCAGAACGCCGCTCCCGGAGGGGTGTTCTGCGATCCGCAACTCGGCTGTTCAAATACGATGGCCGCCTTTGATATCTCGCGCGCGGATGCTACACAGTTCACGCAAGAGTTCCGTCTGTCGTCCTCGTTCAATGGGCCTTTCAACTTTAGCATCGGCGCCAACTACACCGAGTTTGAGACGCTCACGCAATACTACGTGATGAACAATGTGCTCACGGCGTTGGCAATGTCGTTTCCGTTCAATCAGTCCGGAAGCATGGACTTGTGCTCGATGGCTGACTGGACCGGAAGCACGCCAGGCAACGTGCCGATGGAAAGCGACCATTTTTGCCCGTACATTGATCCAAACCCAGTCGAAAGCATCAATGGCGAGGGGCACAACTATTTTCGCAGCGTCAATCCGTACGAGCTGAGGTCCGCAGCGGCGTTTGCGGAATTATACTGGGAAGCTCGAGAAAATCTGCGAGTCACAGCGGGGGCGCGTTATACGCGAGATCAGAAAAATTTCACGATCGTGCCGACGCAGCTTCTGTTGACACCAACGCTCACGGGTGGCGGCATGGTCAATAGGGGCTATCCAGTTACGGACGAATTGGAGTTGGAGTGGGGCGAGTGGACTGGGCGCCTCGGTTTCGACTGGCGCCCTGATCTTGGGCTAACTGACGAAACACTTATCTACGCTTTCATTTCCCGCGGCTACAAAGCTGGCGGAATGAACCCGCCGTTGCCTGGCTTCTCAACTGGCGAAGAGTGGGTGGAGGCTGGCCTCATCGACCAAGCGACCTACGATCTTTACGAGGCGTGGGGCGTGCTTCCAATCCTGCGGACCATTGGCCTCGAGTACGGGCAGACCTTTGATCCAGAGTTCGTGAACGCGTTTGAAATTGGCATCAAAAACACGTTGTTCGACGGCGCAATGCGCTTCAACGCAACGGGCTTCTATTACGACTATACCGACTATCAAGTCTCCCAGATTCGCAACCGAGCTGCAATCAACGAGAATTTCGACGCCGAAGTCTGGGGTGCTGAATTTGAGCTTCTTTGGGAGCCAATCGAGGGGCTGCGTATCAACAGCAACCTTGGCTATCTGCAGACGCGGATCGCGGACGGGGAAGGTTCCATTGACATTATAAACCGCACGCTCGGAAGCTCTGACTATACGCTGGTGCGAGCATGGGCCCAGGTGCCATCAAATTGCGTGGTCCCGACAGGTGTTGCGGAGGATTACCTCGCGAACAACGGCGGCATCGGAAACTATTTTGTGGTGTGTGACGGATACGGCGGCATCGGGGCCATCTTCGGCACGCCGCCGACTGATCCGGCGACTGGGTTGGCCTATGATGTCGCAAATTATCCTGAACTCAATAATGGTTCGGGCCTCACCACCGACCTCTCCGGCAACGAACTGCCAAACTCCCCGCGCTTTACCTTCAATTTCGGCGCGGAATACACTTTGCCGCTGATCGACAATTGGACTGTGACGCTGCGCGGCGATTATTACTGGCAGGACGACAGCTATCACCGCGTCTATAATTACGAGCCGTATGATCGGCTGCAGGGCTGGGATTACGTGAATATCGGCCTTTGGTTCGATCGCGGCGATAATCTTCGCTTCGAATTTTACGTGCGCAACGTGTTCGACGAAACGCCGATCACCGATGCGTTCCTGAACAGCGACGATCAGGGCCTCACGACCAACATCTTCACCCTCGATCCGCGCATTATCGGCGCTTCCGTGCGGGCGACGTTCTAACGCGCGCCACCCAGGCGATCGTCTGTGGGCGCCTAAGGGCGCCCACTTTTTTGCCGGGTCGATCTGAACGCCAAGATCGGCGCCGTGGTTCTGGGGCAGGGGGATGGGGTTCTTGCGATCGGCGTGATGGGGGCGCTGCTCAAGCTGGTCGCGCTGTTTGTGTTCGTGTGGAGCATACGGCCCGTCGGCCGCGCGTCTTAGATTTGGCGCGGAGCGAAGCCTTGGGGTCAGGGTCAGGGTTTCAGTTCGACGTGCCCGCCGAAACCCAAGCGCATGGCTGAGAGCAATTTGTTGCTGAAGGCTTGTGGCTGGCGCGAGCGGAAGCGGGCGAACAAGGCGGCGGCGAGCACCTCGGCGGGCACATCTTCTTCGATCGCGGCTTCTAGCGTCCAACGGCCTTCGCCGCTATCGCTGACCGCGCCGCCGAAAGCTTCTAACGCGCCATCTTGAGCGAGCGCATCGGCGGTCAAATCCAAAAGCCACGAGGTGATGACGCTGCCGCGGCGCCAGACTTCGGCGATGTCGGCGAGATTGAGATCGTAGCGCTCGTCTTCCGGCAGGGAGGCGGCGTTCTTGCCGTGCAGAATAGAGAAGCCCTCCGCATAGGCGGCCATCAAACCATACTCGATGCCGTTGTGAATCATTTTGACGAAATGGCCGGCGCCGATCGGGCCGGCGTGGATGAAGCCGTGTTCGGCGTTGGCGTCTGCATTTGGCGCGCGCGCGGTGCGGGGGATGTCGCCCAGGCCCGGCGCGAGCGCGGCGAATATCGGCGCAAGGCGATCGAACACGGCTTTATCGCCGCCAACCATGAGGCAATAACCGCGCGCTTGGCCCCAAACGCCGCCGGACGTGCCGACATCAAGATAGCCGATCTGCTTTTCCGCGAGCGCTTTCGCGCGGCGAATATCGTCGCGATAATAGGTGTTGCCGCCGTCAATCACGACGTCGCCGGGCGAAAGCAGCGCACCCAAGCGCGTAATGGTTTGTTCGGTGGGTTCGCCGGCCGGCAGCATCACCCAGATCGCGCGCGGCGCAGCGAGCTGCTGAACAAGCTCTTCCAGGCTGTTTGCACCGACCGCGCCGTCGCGCGCGAGCGCCTCGACATTGGCGCGATTGCGATCGTACGCCACGCAATCGTGCCCGCCGGCCGTAAGCCGACGCGAAATGCCCGCGCCCATACGCCCGAGCCCTACCACGCCAAGCTGCAATGTCGCCTCCCTGTCCGTGCGCGCAAGGTGCAAATTTAGCCCGCCACGCCAAGCCGATCCAGGGTTGGCCCGCTACGCGCGCGGCCTCGTCCACGCCGCGGCGGCGCGGGCGCCGGCGACGACGGCTTCGGAATCGAGGCCGTGGGCGGCGTAGAGATCGACGAGATCGCCCGATTGGCCAAAGCGTGAGACGCCCAGGGCATGCACCGCGTTGCGCTGCACGCCGCCGAGCCAGGAGAGGCTGAGCGGGTGGCCATCGAGGATGGTGACGATCCCTGCGTCCACCGGCAGCGCGCTGAGCAGCCGCTCGATGGTGGAGAGCGCTTGCCCGCCGTCCTTGGCGCGGCGTTCGCGCGCGGCGCACCATTCGTTGTAAATGAGATCGGGGGACGTCACGGCGAGCACGCCGAGGCCGGGGAATTGCTGCGCCAGTTCGGTCACCGCGGCCATCACTTCGGGCGCGATGGCGCCTGTGTAGGCGATGGCGAGCGGGGTGGAGCCTTCCGGTTTGCGCAGCCAATAGGCGCCGCGCAAGAGATCGGCTTGTTGTTCGGCGCCCAAAGTGCGCGGCAATTGCGCGATCACGCGCGTGGAGAGGCGCAGATAGACCGAGCCGCCATCTTCAGCCTGCATGTGCGCGAAGCTCCAGCGCATGATGGCGGCGAGTTCGTCCGCATAAGCGGGCTCGAAATAGGTGAGGCCAGGCTGGCCGATGCCGATCAGCGGCGTGTGGATCGATTGGTGCGCGCCCCCCTCGGGGGCCAGCGTCACGCCGGAGGGCGTGGCGACGACCATGAAGCGCGAATCCTGGTAGCAGCCATAATTCAGCGCATCGAGCCCGCGTGCGATGAACGGATCGTAGAGCGTGCCGATCGGCAACAGGCGCTCGCCCCAGAGTTCGCCGGAAAGTCCGAGCGCGGCTAGCATCAGGAAGAGATTGTTTTCAGCGATGCCGAGTTCGATGTGCTGGCCCGCGCCGCCGCCGGCCCATTTCTGCATCGACGGAATCTTTGCGTCGCGGAAAATGTCCGGCGTTTCGCTGCGGCGAAACAGGCCGCGCAAATTCACGAAGCCGCCGAGATTGGTGGAAACGGTGACGTCCGGCGAGGTGGTGACGATCCGGTTGGAAAGCGCCGGGGCGGCTTTGACGAGATCAACCAGGATGCGCCCGAACGCCGCCTGCGTGGACATTTCCTCGCCGCGCGGGGCGGGGAACGCTTCGGCGTCCGGAACGGTGACGATATCTGGCGTAAAGCGGCGCGTGCGTTTTTGCGCAAAGGGCGTTGCACGGATGAAACTTTCCACCGCGTTCGCCTCTGCGGCGCTGAGGCCGGCGAGCGGATCCCATTCCTCGCCCTGATTTATGCCCAGGCTCGCGCGCAGCGCTTCGATCTGCGTGGGCGTCATCAGGCCGGCGTGATTGTCTTTGTGGCCAGCGAAGGGAAGGCCGTAGCCTTTGACGGTGTAGGCGGTGAAAAGCGTGGGCTTATCGTCATCGCATGCCGCGAACGCCGAAAGCAGCGTTTCAACACAATGGCCGCCAAGGCCCGTCATCAGCGCGTGCAGCGCCGCATCGTCATATTGGGCGACCAGATCGCGGGTTTTGGCGTCGGCCTCGTTTTCAAGCCGCGCGCGCCAGGCGGCGCCGCCCTGATAGGTGAGCGCCGCGTATTGCGCGTTGGAGCATTGGTCGATCCATTCCTTGAGGCCGCCGCCGCCGGGCTGGGCGAACGCCTCCAATTGGCGCTTGCCGTATTTGAGCGTTTGTACGCGCCAGCCGGCGGTGTCGAAAATATCCTCGAAGCGATCGAACATGCGGTCGGCGGTGGTGGCGTCGAGGCTTTGGCGGTTGTAATCGACGATCCACCAGGTGTTGCGCACATCGTGCTTGTAGCACTCGATCAGCGCCTCGTAGATGTTGCCCTCATCCAGCTCCGCATCGCCGAGCAGCGCGATCATGCGGCCCTCGCGCGCGGGATCGAGCCAGCCATGCGCTTTGAGATAATCCTGCGTCAGCGATGCGAACGCGGTGATGGCCACGCCGAGCCCGACGGAGCCGGTGGAGAAATCGACGTCAATCTTATCCTTCGTGCGCGAGGGATAAGATTGCACGCCGCCAAGGGCGCGAAAGCGCTGCAATTGCTCGAGGCTCTGGCGCCCGCACAAATATTCGATCGCGTGCAGCACGGGGGAGGCGTGCGGCTTCACGGCCACGCGGTCGCTTTCGCGCAGCGCGCCAAAATAAAGCGTGGCCATCAAGGTCGTCATGGACGCGCACGAGGCCTGGTGCCCGCCCACCTTCAACCCATCGCGCGACTCGCGCAGATGGTTGGCATTGTGGATGGTCCACGCCGAGAGCCAGCGCAGCCGCGTGTCAATCAACTCGATGGCGGCGATGTCCGCGCGCGCGCCTTGGGCTTGCATAATTAGGGGCGATCCGAACGAAATGGCCAATGAATGGGGGAAATGGAATGTGCCTACGCACAAAGCCGCGATGGCGGCTTCGCTGACAAGCGAAAGGGCAATTTCATCGTGTCCGTCAAGGGGCGCCTGCCGCGGCCTATCGCGCCTTCGCTATAGGTTGACGTTCTGCGCCGGCCGCGAGGGCGGGCGAAGCCCGAACGGCGGCTCTTGCCGCATCAGAATCTCGACAAAAGCGGCGGCGGCGGCGTGCAGCGGGCGGTCGCGCCGGCGGATAAGGCCGATCGAGCGAAACAGCGCCGGATTATCGAGCGGGCGCCACACCAGATCGCGCACCCCAAGCAAAGGCATCACCGATTGCGGCAACGCCGAAACGCCAAGCCCTTCGGCGATCAAGGCGCCCGTTGTGGCCAGGTGTGAGCACTCGAACAGGTTTTTGAGCGGCGTCATGTTCTGAATGAACGCGGCGTCCGTCATCATGCGCACGCTGGAATGTTCGGCCATGGCCACGAACGGCCGATCGAGGAAGGAGCGCCACGAAACGCTTGGCGCCGTTGCCAAGGGATCGCTCGGCGCACAGACGAGCCCGAACTGATCCACGAACAATTCGGTGTAGGAAAGCTGCTTGCTGGGCGGGGGGCGCAGCGCAACGCCGATATCGGCGCGGCCGGCATTCACGTCCTCAACCACGGATTCCGACAACGCATCAAGGATCACGCAATCGACATCGGGGCGCAGCGCATGAAACTGCGCCAGCGCGCGCGGCAGGATCAACGCCGCCAGCGACGGCAGCGCCGCGATGGCGAAGCGCCCGCGCGCACCGCTGACAAATTGATCAAGCTCCTGCATGCCGAGCTCAAACTCGCGCACAAGGCGTTCGGCCGTTTGCTGCAATTGCTGGCCCGCGGGCGTGAGGCGCACCGTGCGCGTGTCGCGGTGAAACAGGCGCGCGCCGATGCGCTCTTCCAGCAATTTTATGGTGCGGCTGAGCGCGGGCTGCGAGATATTGTGAACGCGCGCGCATTCGCTGAAGCTGGATGCTTCCGCAACGCCAAGAAACAGGCGCAGCTCGCGTATGCCGATATGTGCGCTCACTTAAAACGCGCTCCTGCCGAGGGAGCGTGGCCGCCCGCCTTGATCTTGGTCAAGCATACTCGCCCGGCGGGCCTATGCAAAATGTCTATCGCTTGATCGAACATCGGTCTTTGTGCGCGGCGTTTGGCTGAGGCCTAGTGGTGTAGACGGCGCCGCGAGGGCGCGAGGGTGGGCGATGGCGCGGCGGCGGCACATGCGATTGGCTTTTGCTGCGCCGCACAATCGCGCTCTGGTTTTGCGGTGGTGATGAAGCGGCCATCTTCGATACGCATTGGCGCGGGCGCGGGGTTCTCCGGGGACCGGATCGACCCGGCGGTCGATCTCGCCGTGCGCGGCAACCTCGACTACCTCGTGTTTGAATGCTTGGCCGAGCGCACCATCGCGCTGGCGCAGCGCGAAAAGCTGAAGAACGCCGACGCTGGCTATGATCCTTATCTGGAGGAGCGGCTAAGCGCCGTGCTTAAGCCGTGCGTCCAGTCGGGCGTGCGCATTATCTCGAACATGGGCGCGGCGCATCCGATCGCGGCCGCGCGCAAGACCGCAGAGATCGCCGCCGGGCTTGGTCTGCGCGGGCTGAAGGTCGCTGCGGTACACGGTGATGATGTGCTGGCGCTGGTCAAGGCGCGCGATGGGGCGGTGCAGGACGAAGAGGGCGTGCTGAACGGCCTCGGCGAGCGTCTGCTTTCGGCCAACGCGTATCTCGGCCACGAGCCAATCGTGGAAGCGTTGCGCGGCGGCGCGGATGTGGTGATCACCGGGCGTGTGGCCGACCCCTCGCTTTTCTTGGCGCCGCTGGTGCACGAATTCGATTGGGCTGGAGACGATTGGGACCGGCTTGGGCGCGGCACGTTGGTGGGGCATTTGCTTGAATGCGCGGGGCAGGTGTCGGGCGGCTATTTCGCCGATCCCGGCTTCAAGGATGTCGAGCGCTTGGCCGAGTTGGGTTTTCCCATCGCCGAAGTGACGAAAGACGGCGCGGCCGAAATCAGCAAGATCGAAGGCACTGGCGGCCTTATCTCGCGCGCGACGTGCGTGGAGCAGATGCTCTACGAATTGCACGATCCCGGCGCGTATTACACGCCGGATGTAATCGCGGATTTTTCTGGCGCGCGTTTCGATGATGCGGGCAAGGATCGCGTGAGCCTGAGCGGGGCCGGCGGGGCGCGCCGGCCCGATGCGCTGAAGGTTTCCGTCGGTTACGCCGATGGCTGGGTCAGCGACGGGCAAATCTCGTATGCGGGCGCGGGCGCGCTTGAACGGGGCCAGCTTGCTTTGGATGTCGTGCGCGAGCGCATCAAGCGGCTTGGCGATGAGGTGCTCGAATCGCGTTTCGATCTGATCGGCGTCAATGCGGTGTCGCGCGCTGCGCCGGAGGCGGCGTGGTCCGGTTCGGAGGTGCGCGCCCGGATTGCCGCGCGCACCAAGAGCGCGGCCGCGGCGCAGCGCGTCAACCGCGAAGTCGAGGCGCTCTACACAAACGGGCCGGCCGGCGGCGGCGGCGTCGCAACCTCGGCGCAACAGACCATCGCGATCGCCTCCGTTTTCATCGAGCGGGCGGCGGTGAAGCCGGCGCTGCATTGGGAGGTGGTGACGTGAAGTTGCGCGAAATTGCGCACGCGCGCACAGGCGACAAAGGCGATACCTCGAATATCGCGATCATCGTGTTTAACCGCGACGATTACGAGCATTTGCGCGCCGAGGTCACGAGCGAGCGCATATCCAAGCACCTGGGGCATATCCTGCGCGGCGAAGTCGTCCGCTATGAGATGCCCGAGCTGGGTGCGTTGAATTTTGTTTTGCATCGCGCTTTGGCGGGCGGCGTCACCCGCTCTCTGGCGCTCGATGCGCACGGAAAATGCCTCAGTTCGTGTGTGCTGGGTATGGAAATACCAGCGCGCGCACAGAATGCGGCAAAACCAAAAGTGGCGGCGCTGCGCCGCGCAAAGCGGTGACACCCATGTTCGAAGCGAAACGCCTGATGCCGAAAATCTAATTGTCCGGGCGCTGAGGCGGCTTTTAGCTTTCGAGTTGGAGGCGCGCACGCAGAACGGCGCCAAGCACACAGCAATGCATAAGAGCGCGGCGGAAAGCCTCGCCGGGGAGGAGCGAAATGAACAAGCACGGCGCGCTGCGCAGGATCACGCTATCGCTATCGGTTGCGGCGCTGCCGCTTATGTTCGCGGCGCCCGCGCTGGCGCAGGACAGCGATGAAATCGTGGTGACCGCCACGCGCACGGAAGAGCCGCTGCGCCGCGTGCCGCTGTCGGTGACGGCGATGACGCAAGAGCAGATGGATCAGCAGGGCATCCGCCAGATCGACGATCTGGTTCGCCTCACGCCCGGCGTGACCTTCAACCGCGCCGACCGCACTACAAGCATTTCCATCCGCGGCGTGGCTTCAAGCTCCGGTGCGGCGACAACCGGCGTCTATATCGACGATACGCCGATCCAGGTGCGCCAACTCGGCAACAACGCCAGCAATTCCTATCCGGCCGTGTTTGATCTTGAGCGCGTTGAAGTGTTGCGCGGGCCGCAGGGCACTTTGTTTGGCGCGGGGTCGCAAGGCGGAACGGTGCGTTTCATCACACCGGCGCCAGATTTCGAAGATTATTCGGCGTATGGCCGCAGCGAATTGGCCAGCACCGAAAACGGCGATCTCTCCTACGAGCTCGGCGCGGCGGTCGGCGGGCCGGTGGTGCGCAACCAGGTGGCGTTCCGCGCCAGCGCCTATTATCGCCGCGATGGCGGCTGGATCGACAAGGTGGCCGGCGTCGCCACGGTGCTGAGCCCCAACGGCTCGGCAGGGCCGGCGGACTCGATCCAATTCACGCCGACCGGCGAAGTGGAAAACGATTCCAACTGGGGCGAAACCTTCAGCGCGCGCATCGCGGTGGCGCTGGCGCCGACGGAGAACCTCACCGTGACGCCTTCGCTGTTGTATCAAAGCCAGCACATGAACGACGGCGTGCAGAGCTTCTGGCCCGCCATGTCTGATTATGGCTCGTCCGATTATCAACTCCCGCTCTGGATCGGCACGGTGGACGCAACGCACATCGCGCTGCCCAATGAGCCGCGCCTGGAGCCGCAGGACGACGAATGGTACATGCCGGCGCTCAATGTGCAGTGGCGCTTCACAAACGGGGAATTCGTTTCGAACACTTCATTGTTCTCGCGCGAGCAACGGATCGTCAGCGACTACACGGCGCTCTATTCGCGCCTGTTCGCCTCGCGGCCAGTGCCCCTGCCGGGCGATCGCACCTATACGATCTTCGAAGATGAGCAGGACAATGTAACCCAGGAATTCCGCCTGCAAACGCGCCATTTCAACGATCGTTTGCGCCTCGTTGGCGGCGTCTATTACGAAAGCCGCGAGCAGCATTCAGAGCAAACCGGTTATCCGAATTTCGTGTCGCTGTTGCCATCGATCCGCGCTTCGGCGATCCCCGGCTTTCCGGCGCCGCCTGCCGCGGTGTTCGATGGGGCGCCGTTCGGCCCAGGTTATAGTGCGTACGTGAATTATTACGGCATGGATCTGGTCAACGGCGCCAGCTACATGCACGAGCTGACGACCTCGGAAGAGCAATTGGCGCTGTTCGGCCAGCTCGATTTCAATGTGACGGAGCGCTTGCGCTTCACGCTCGGCTATCGCGTCTCGCAGATCGATTTCGAGTATGAGGCGTTCTATTCCGGCCCCAACAACAACCAGAACCAGCCGCACGGCCTGCCGTGCGTTCCGGGCACGGGGCGCCCGGGCGGCGCGCCTTGCATCGATGTGCCGATCGGCGCGTATGCGCCGGGCGAAGGGCCGTTCGAAGTGCGCTACGTGCGCAACAACGCGACTTCCTCGGAAACCGCCGCAACGCCAAAAATCGGCGTGTCGTTTCAGGCCGACCCGGACAATCTGTTCTACTTCTCGGCCGCGCAGGGCTTCCGCCCAGGGGGCGCCCAAGCGCAAGTGCCGGCGATCTGCGCCGATCAGCTCGCGGCGTTTGGCTTCTTCGATTCCACCGGCCGCCCGGCTTCTCCGGAGACGTACACATCCGATAGCGTGTGGAGCTATGAGCTCGGCGCCAAGAATTCGTTGTTCAACGGCCGGCTTCGGGTGGACGCCAGCGTCTATCATATCGATTGGAGCGACATCCAAACCCCGGTTTCGCTGAGCGCGTGCGGCAACAGCTTCACCGCCAATCTCGGCAGCGCCACTAGCCGCGGCTTGGACGTGCAATTCACCACCGAATTCATCGACGACGTGCATATCGGCTTGGCGGTTTCCTACAACGAATCCACCTTCGACGACGCGACCGTGCTGGGTGGGCGCACCTTGTTCACCAAAGGCTCGGCCCTGGCCGCCGCAGGCGCGCCGCTCACAATTATTCTGTCTGGCCAGTATGATTTCGTGATCGCCGATCGGCCGGCCTATGTTCGCGGCGACTACACGTACACAAGCGAGTACGAGCGCACCGGCGCGACCGACCCTGGCACGGTGAGCTATGATGCGCGGCGCAATCCGCGACCGGAAACGCAGATGCTCAACGGCCGCTTCGGCATGCTGATCGGCGATGTGGACGTATCGCTGTTCGTCAACAATGCACTGAACGAGAATGTTGATCTCAATCTCTCGCGCACCAACAATCAGCCGCTCTACACCAGCTCCACGTTCCGACCGCGCACGTTCGGCGTGGCGGTTTCCCTGCGGCGCTAAGGAGAAGGCGGGCATGGCCATGAAGGGCATTCTTGCGGCAGGCGCGGTTGTCGGGCTGTTGTTCAGCACGGCGGCCGCGCGAGGGGAGCCGCTGCACGCCACCATCCGTGTCACCGAGCACGGCGTGCCGCACATTCTGGCCAATGATTATGAGAGCCTGGGGTTCGGCGCCGGCTATGCTTTCGCGGAAAGCAACATCTGCGAGATGGCGGGGCGCTTTGTTACCGTGCGGGCCGAGCGCGCGCTGTTTTTCGGGCCCGAGGCGCATGTGCCGGATGGGCCGCGCAACCGGCCCACTAATCTGGATAGCGATTTTTTCTGGCAGCGCGTGCTGGATGAGCGCATTGCTGAACGCGAACTCGCGCAGGCGGCGCCGGTGGGCCCCACCGCGGAGACGCGCGCGCTCATACGAGGGTACGCCGCAGGCTATAACAAATATATCGCAGATACCGGCGTGGAGAATATCGCCGATCCGCGCTGCCGCGGCGCGGCGTGGGTGCGCCCGATTAGTGAGCGCGATGTGTATCTGCGCGCGATGGCGTGGAATTTATTCCGCAGCTCGGCCAATCTCATTCCGCAATTGGTGGCGGCGGCGCCGCCGAGCGCGACGCGGGCCGACCTTGCCCCGGTGGAGCGCTACGCGCACGCGACCGGCGAGCCGGATGGGCCAGACGCCACGCCGCTAGGCTCCAACATGGTGGCGCTGGGGCGCGAAGCCACAATGAGCGGGCGCGGCATGTTCTTCGCCAATCCGCACTGGTTTTGGGAAGGGCCGGATCGCTGGTTTGAAGCGCACCTCACCATACCGGGCCGCCTCAATGTGATTGGCGTGCAGACATCCGGCGTGCCGGTGATTCAAACGGGTTTCACCGAAACCGTCGCTTGGGCGGGCACGACCTCGACCGCAAATCGTCACACGCTCTATGAGCTGCGCCTCGTTCCCGGCCGGCCCACATCGTATTATTACGATGGAGAGGTGCGGCGCATGACATCGCGCACCGTGCGCGTGCGCGTGCGCACCGAGAGCGGGCGCATCGAAACGCGGCGGCACACCTTCTGGAGCACGCATTACGGGCTGGTGATCGCGGACGAAGGGATGGATTGGACAGCCGGGACGGCCTACGCCATCCGCGACGTCGCCTACAGCTTTCGCTGGGTGAGTCAGCAATTTGAGCTGAACCACGCCGCAAGTGCGCGCGACATCAGCGAAGGCGGACGCCGCTACATGGGCATCGGCTGGCGCAACATCGCGGCCGCGGATGCCGAAGGCAACGTCTTCTATGGCGATCGCACTGCGATCCCGCACGTCACCAACGCGATGATCGAGGCTTGCGTCACCTCGGAGCTTGGCCGCAGCCAGCTCGGCGCGCGCGCGCCGCTGCCGATCATGGATGGCTGGCGCTCCGCGTGCGAATGGGGCTCGGACGCCGATTCTCCTGTGCCGGGCATATTCGGCTCTTCCTCGCTGCCGGAATTGCACAGAACCGATTACGCGCTGCAATCGAACGATACGCACTGGCTCAACAACGCGCGCCAGCCGCTTGAGGGCTTTCCGCTGATCATGGGCTCGGAGCGCACGCCGCGCACGCTGCGCACGCGCAATGCGCTGCAGAAGTTCGAAGGCCGCTTGGCGGCGGGCGAACGCTTCGACTTGGACAGCTTCTATCGCGTGACCCAAGATAATAACGTCTATTCCGCCGATATCTGGATGGAGCCGTTGTTGCGCCAATGCCAAGAGAGCGCTGGCTGGGCCGATGTGCGCGAAGCGTGCGATGTACTGGCGCGCTGGGATCGCACCGAGATGCTGGACAGCAACGGCGCGCTGCTGTGGCGGCGGTTTATCTCCCGGCTCGGCGATTATGATGATCTGTTCGCCGCGCCCTTCAATGCGGAGGATCCGATTGCAACGCCGGCGGGCTTGCGTGTGGAAGATCCGCGCGTTCATGCGGCGCTTGCCGGCGCTGCGCGCGATCTCACCGGCTCGGGCATGCCGCTCCATGCGCGGCTGCGCGAATATCAATACGCCCTGCGCGGCGATCAGCGCATTCCAATCCCGGGCGGCCCGGGGGAGACCGGGCAATACAATCTCGTGTCCAATCGCGGCGGCTGGACGCCGGGCGAGGGCTATCCCGATGTCAGCAACGGGGCGAGCTTTCTCATGTGGATGGAATTCACCGATCAAGGCCCGCGCGGGCGCTCGGTGATGGCCTTCTCGCAATCGCCGAACCCGGACTCGCCCTTCTATTCGGATCAGACGCAGATGTTCTCCAACGGGCAAACCAAGCCGATGCGCTTCACCGAGGCGGAGATCGCCGCCGATCCCAGCCTGCGCGTCTATGAGATTTGCTCCGCCAGGCGTTGCCCGCCAGCGGCCGCACGCTAGCATCGCCGCTGATGCTGGCTCTGCAGGGATTTCTCACTATTGGCGCGTTCCTGGCGATTGTGCTGGGAACGCGCATCCCTGTGGCGGCCGCGCTGATCCTCACGCCCATCGTCTCGGTGCTGCTGTTCGGCAACGGGGCGGAACTCGGCGCCATGGCGCTCGACGGGGTGCGCACGGTCGCGCCGGTGGCGGCGATGATCATGTTCGCCATGCTCTATTTCGGCGTGATGATCGATAAAGGCTTGTTTCGTCCTCTCGTGGATGGGCTGCTGCGTTTCGCCCAGAACGATCCTGTGCGCGTGTGCCTGGCTAGCGCGACGCTGCCGATGATCGTCGCGCTCGATGGCGACGGCGCAACCACGTTTCTGATTTCGATCACGGCGTTGCTGCCGCTGCATCAGCGCTTGCGTATCAACCCGCTGGTGCTGCCCGGCATCGTTGCGCTTGCCGCGGGGGTGATGAATCTCTTGCCCTGGGGCGGGCCCACGGCGCGCGCCATGGCGGCGCTTGACGCCGGCGCGCAGCATATTTTCACGCCGATGATCCCGGCGATGCTGGCCGGCGTCGCGTGGGTATTCTTCGCCGCGTGGTGGATGGGCTGGAGCGAGCGCCGGCGTTTAGCGCGGGAAGGCCACGCCGAAACAGCGGCGGCTGATATGGCGCCGGCGGCGGCGCGCCCGCGTGGCGGGCCGCTGTTTTGGTTCAATGCTGCGCTCACCTTGGTTTTGATCGGCTGCTTGTTTGCACACATCGCGCCGCTGCCGCTGCTGTTCATGGCGGCGTTCGCCATCGCGGTGATGGTCAATTATCCGAAGCTGCAGGCGCAGCAGGATTTCATCGCGTCTCAGGCCGGCAATGTCGTCATGGTGGTCAGCATGATCTTGGCGGCCGGCGTGTTTACTGGCGTGCTGAATGGCGCTGGTATGATCACCGCGATGGCGCAAAGCCTTGCCGCCGCCATTCCAGATGGCGCCTCTGGCCACCTTTCCAAGATCGTGGCGATCGCCTCGATGCCGCTCAGCCTCGTGTTCACGCCTGATGCGTTCTATTTTGGCGTGCTGCCGGTGTTCGCGGAGACCGCGCGCGTCGCCGGCGAAGATCCGCTCGCGATCGGGCGCGCTGCGATTCTTGGCCAGATGACGACGGGGTTTCCGCTGAGCCCGCTTACCGCCTCGACCTTTATCTTGATCGGCATGGCCGGGGTTTCGCTGCGCGATCACCAGCGTTTCATCTTCCTCTGGGCGTTCGGAACGACATTGGTGATGACGCTGGTCAGCGTGCTGATTGGCGCCATCTGAACCGCCGCCGCTAGACGATGCTGATCAGGTCGATGCGGTGCTTCACCGTCTTTGACACGATGCGCACCCGCACCTCGATCATGCCGGGCGCCGTTTCGAGGTGTGATTTCACCACCTTGACCAGGTGATCCATGTGGCGCGCGCCGAACAGCACGAAGACGTTGTAGCGCCCGCTGATCAGGCAAACCTGGCCGAGCTCATCGAGCCGCGAAAGATGCTGCAGCGCGTTTTCGATCTGCGCGGCTTCAACCGAAATGTAGGCGCAGCACGCCAGCTCCAGCCCCATGCTGCGCGCGTCGCAGATCACGCCGATGCGGATAGCCTCGGTTTGCAGCAGGCGGTTCATCCGCTCGCGCACTGTGCTGGCGGGCATGTCGAGCTTGCGGGCGATTTCGCGCGTGCTTTGCCGGCCGTCTTCCTGCAGCAGGGCGATAATGCGGTCGTCCACGTCTTCGCCCGGCGCGCCCACGGCGCCGGAGCCAAGGTCTCCGTAATCGGAGCGATAGGTGCGGATATCGAGCGCGATGTGCACCTCGATTCGGTCCACGCCGGGCACGCGGCCGATTTCATGCTGAAGCAGCGAGAGCACCTGAAGATTGTTTTCAACGAACGCATAGATCAGGATTTCCGGCGAGCCGACGGTGATGTTGACGCCGGCGATGGTGTCGATGCGCGCGAGCGCATGGGCGACATCATCGATCGAATGATTGCGTACGCTGACTTCGATAAAGCAGGCGATGCGTTCATTGAGGCGGCTCATGTTGCGCTGCGCCAACACGCGCATGATGCGGTTTTCGCCCAGCGCGCGGATGCGCGCGGTGATGGTGACCTCCGAAACGCCGAGCTCGGCGGCGATGTATTTCGCCGGCTTGCGCCCATCCTGGCGCAATTGATCGATGATGGAGCGATCGAGGCTGTCTGGCTGGTGCGTGCTCATGGCGCGGCTACCGTCTGGAAAGTCGCGCGCCGATGCAAGAGGGGCCTCAGACCTGGCGCGCATGGCCTTGCCAATAGGGGGCGCGCAGCACCGCTTTTGTCACCTTGCCGGTGGGATTGCGCGGAAGCTCCTCCACGAAAATCACGTCGCGCGGCAGCTTGTAGCGGGCCAGCCGCTCGCGGCAGAAGGCCAGCACCGATTCGGCGTCGGCGCCTGGGCGCGCTTCGCAGAAGGCGAGCGGCTGCTCGCCATATTCATCGCTGGGCACGCCGATCACGGCGGCGTCGATGATGGCCGGATGCTCCACCAGCACGGCTTCGATCTCGGCTGGATAGATGTTCGACCCGCCGGCGATGATCATGTCTTTCAGGCGATCGGTGATGTAGAGATAGCCGTCCGCATCGAGATAGCCGACATCGCCGGTGCGGAAATAACCGTCGGGCGTTAGCTCTTCGGTCAGCGGGCCGCGATTGAGATAGCCGTCAATCATCATAGGCGTGCGCACGCAGATTTCGCCGACTTGCCCGGCCGCCAGCGCATCCAGGCCGCTATTCTCGCGTACGGAGAGCTCAACGAAAGGCAGCACTTTGCCGCTGGAGCCTGGCCGCTCGCGCTGCTCGTGCGGCAGCAGATATGAGATCATCATCGTCTCGCTCATGCCGTAGCCTTCAAACAGCTGGCATTGCGGCCCGAAGAAATCGAGCGCCCAAAGCTTGAGGCTATGCGGCACCGCGGCGGCGCCGGTGCTGAGATAAGTCATCGCGCTGAAATCGTAGCGCGCGGTGATCTCCGGATCGAGCGCGCGGATGCGGTGCAGCATCGTTGGCACCGCCATGAAATGCGTGATGCGGTGGCGTGCGATCAGCGCGAGCGCGGCTTCCGCATCGAAGCGACGCATCATCACCGCGGCGCCCCCGCCCATCAGGCAAAACAGAGCCGTGTTGGGGCCGGAGCTGTGATGGAACGGCAGCGCGATCAGCGAGCGCGATTGCGGCCCGGTGGGCACGATTGAGGCAATCAGCCGGCGATATTCCATCACGTTTTCGCGCTTGGCCAAGGTTTCGGGGCGCACCGCAACGCCTTTGGGGCGGCCCGTGGTGCCGGACGTGTAAAGCACGAGCGGCGCGGGCGCGGGCGCGATGCGGGCCGGGGCGTTTGGCGCATCGAGCAGGCTGTCAAAGCTTTCCGCGCCCGGCGCGGGCGTGAAGCTGATCACCGGGCCTTTGTTAAGCCCGCGCCAAATATCGATCAGCGCCTGCGGCTCGGAATCATCGAGCACGAACGCGGCGGGGGCGCTGTCCTCCAGCATGTAGGCCACTTCCGGCCCCGCGAGCCGGTGATTGACGCCCACAATATCGGCGCCGATTTTGCCGGCGGCGGCGTGCAGCAAAAACCATTCGTGGCGCACATTGGTGCGCACCGCGATGCGATCGCCGGGTTTGACGCCGAGTTCGATCAGGCGCGCCGCAACGCGATCGGCGATGGCGTTCCAATCGGCGAAGCTAATCTCAGTTTCGCCGTCGATCAGCGCGATCGCGGCGCCATTGAGGCCCGCGTGCATTTCGGGGCTGCCGGGATAAGGCGTGGTGTTCATGGCGGCCCCCTTAGGCGTCTCGTTGCAGCACGTGCGCAACGCACACCGCGCCAAGCCCAACCATATGCGCAAGGCCCGTTTTCGCGCCCGCATGTTGGCGCCCTTCGGCCTCGCCGCGCAACTGGCGGGTGATCTCCGCGATTTGGCCAAGACCGGTCGGGCCGAGCGGATGGCCCATGGCGATCAAACCGCCGGAGGCCGATACGGCGACCTCGCCGCCAATATCGAAATGCCCGGCCTTAAGCCTGCGCGGCGCATCGCCCGGATCGCACAGGCCCATGCGCTCAACGTAAAGCAATTCCTCGACGCTGAACGCGTCATGCAGCTCAACAATGTCGAGCGCGCTTGGGCTGACGCCCGCATCGCGCAGCGCGTCGCGCGCGGTTTCTTCCGTGAGCGCGGCGTCGAAGCCGGCTTCATCGTCATAGAGCCGCTCTGAACGTGAAGCGGAAGAAAGCACGCGCACCGCGCGGGCGCGATCTAGCTGCAGGCGCTTCAGCCCATCTTCAGAAGCCAGGATCACGGCGGCCGCGCCCTCGCCAATTGGGCACGATTGGGGGGAGGTAAGAAAGCCCGCGAGTTGGGTGGCGGCGAGGATCTGCTCGGTGCTCCGCGCCTCGCGCCGCTGCGCGTAGGGATTGCGTGCGCCATTCGCCAGATTTTTCGCGGCGACGCGGGCGAAATCCTCCGGCGTTGCGCCATAGGCGTCCGCGTAGCGTTGCGCCAGAAGCGCAAAATGCGTGAAGGCGGCGATGCGGTCACGCTCGAGCACATCGAGCCCCGCCTGGCGCACGCCCAGCTCCACCATGGCCGGCTTATCGACGCCGATGGCGATTACGAGATCGGATTGACCCGAAGCAATCTCATGCGCGGCCAGACGAAACGCCGAGGAGCCGGAGGCGGAGGCGTTTTCGACATGCGTGATCGAAAGCCCGCTCGCGCCGAGATGGCGCAGCATCGGCCGGCCGGGCGCCATGCCCAACATGGCGCTGGCGACGTAAGCGGATTCCACATCGCCCCAGCGCGCGCCGGCATCGGCCAGCGCTTCGCGCACAGCCGCGAGCCCCAGCGCGACATAGGCCGTCATGGAATATTTCTGATACGGGTGAAGCCCGATTCCCGCGACGAACACAGGCCGGAACGAAGAAAGCGCGCGCGCCATCAGCGGCCCTCCAGCGCAAAGCGCAGTTCGCGCACGTCGGCGCCGCTTTTGGGATTGTGCGCAAGGCGCCCAACAAGAATCTGGCCGGCCCGCAAGTCGGCTTCATTCAAAGCATCATCGAGCGTGCAGCGGATGACCGGGCCGTCGTCCAGCCGAATTTCGCCAATCGCAAACGGCGCGGCGATGTCGGCGCCCATGTGCTTGCGCACGGCGGCGAAGGAAAGCAGCGTCCCGCGCGCGGCGATCTCCGCCGGCGCCATCGCCTCGCCGTGCGCGCCGCAGGCCTCGCAGCCGAGCTGCTGGCGCGGGAAGCTGACGCGCGAACACGCCGTGCAGCGGGCGGCCAGAAGCAACGGCCCCGGCGCGCCCTCCTTATAAAGCGTCGGGTGTTCGATACGTGTGCTCACACAGGGCCTCCCTTTCACCAGTTTTGCGCGGCTAAAAGGCAGCCAAGGCGCGCATCGGCAAATTTTGTTTAAATCAAACTATCATTTTGAGTGGACGGCGCAAGGGAGTTATGCGCATAGTCGAGGCGCATCGGAGAAAAAACGAGGCTTTGGGCGCCCAAGCGCTCGGCCCGCCGGCGCAGGCGCCAACGCGCGCGGGGAGGAAAATATGGTCAAGTCCAGCAAGGGGAGCCGCCTCAGCCATGTCGCCGCCGGCGCCCTGGCCGCCGCCATCGGCGCGCAAGGCGCGGCGTTCGCGCAAACCGCCGACAGCGAAGAGATCGTGGTCACAGCGCTAAAGCGCGAAACCGCTTTGATCGAAACGCCCGCCGCGATCACCGCGCTGGGCGGCG
>DAOMPU010000003.1:0-17418 GCA_035444925.1 Terricaulis sp.
AAATGGTACGCGATTTTCAAAGCGTGATCGGCCGCGAAGCGCGCGCGCAGATTTTGGAGCGCGAGGGGCGGCTGCCGGATGCGGTGGTGGCGTGCATCGGCGGCGGCTCCAACGCGATTGGCCTCTTCCATCCGTTTATCGCTGATGAAAGCGTGAAGCTGATTGGCGTGGAGGCCGCGGGCCACGGCATTGATGAGCGGTTTGAGCACAGCGCCGCGATCAATGGCGGGCGCCCGGGGGTGCTGCACGGCAACCGGACGTATCTGTTGCAGGACGCGGAGGGGCAAATCCTCGAAGGCCATTCGATCAGCGCGGGCTTGGATTATCCCGGCGTTGGGCCTGAGCATTCGTATCTCGCAGACATCGGCCGCGCCGAGTATCGCGCGGCGACCGATGAGGAAGCGCTGGAAGCGTTCAAGCTGTGCGCGCGGCTCGAAGGAATTTTGCCGGCGCTGGAGCCAAGCCACGCGCTCGCGCGCGTGGGCGAAGTGGCCCGCGAGGTTGGGCGCGGCGGCCTCATCATCATGAACCTCTGCGGGCGCGGCGATAAAGACGTGTTCACCGTAGCCGATGCGCTGGGAGTGAAGATATGAGGGCGACGCTACACATCCCTTCTCCCCCGCGAGGGGGAGAAGGTGGCGCGCAGCGCCGGATGAGGGGGCGTCAGGATGTGGCGCAAGCGTGAACACCGCGTCTTGTTCTGCGCCCCGCCCCCTCACCCGCTCGAACAAGTTCGAGCGACCTCTCCCCCTCACGGGAGAGAGGTTGGGTGTCGCACCATGACTTCCCGTCTCCATGCACGCTTCAAGGAATTGAAGCGCGCCAATCGCGCGGCGCTGGTGACGTATGTGATGGCGTCCGATCCTGATCACGAGACGTGCCTTGAAATTCTGCGCGGCCTTCCCGCCGCCGGCGCCGATGTGATTGAGCTTGGCTTTCCATTTTCCGATCCGATGGCGGATGGGGTTTCGATTCAGCTGGCGGCGCAGCGTGCGCTGAAGGCGGGCGGGTCGCTGAAGAAGACGCTGGAGCTGGCAAAGCGTTTTCGTGAGACGAACGCGGACACGCCGCTGATCCTGATGGGCTACGCCAATCCGATCGAGAGCATAGGATACGAAGCTTTCGCCGCCGCCATGCACGAGGCCGGCGCCGATGGCGTGATCATCGTTGACTTGCCGCCCGAAGAAGACGGCCCGCTGCGCGCGGCGTTCGCGGCGCACGATCTTTCGATCATCCGCCTGGCGACGCCCACGACGGATGAAAAGCGCTTAACCAAGGTGCTCGAAGACGCCTCGGGCTTCCTCTATTATGTCTCCGTGGCGGGCGTAACGGGTACGAACGCGGCCACGCAGGAGGCCGTGCGCGCCGCCGTGGCGCGCCTGAAAGGCGCAACCGATTTGCCGATCGCCGTGGGATTTGGGGTGCGCACGCCCGAGGCCGCGCGCGCCATTGCCGAGACCGCCGACGCGGTGGTCGTCGGCTCGGCTTTTGTGGATGAAATTGCGACGGACGGCGAAGGCGCCCCTGATCGCGTCTTGCGCAAGGTGGCGCTTCTGAGCGAAGCTGTCCGTTCCGCGCGGGCAAAGGAAGGACAACCCGCATGAATTGGCTGTCGAATTTCGCGCGGCCTGGGCTTTCGAAAAAGAAGCCCGAAGAAACCCGCGATACACCGGACAATCTCTGGATCAAGGATCCGCTTTCGGGCGAGCTTGTGTATCGCACCGATCTTGAGGCCTCCCATTGGGTGACGCCTTCGGGCTTTCACATGCGCATTGGCCCTGAGCCGCGCTTCAAGCTGCTGTTCGATGACGCGACTTGGCAGAAGATCGCGCTGCCGAAAGTGAGCGACGATCCGCTCAAGTTCAAAGACGAAAAGAAATACGCCGATCGCCTCAAGGCCACGCGCGCCAAAGTGGGCCGCGAGGATTGCATGGCCGCGGCCTATGGCAAGATCGGCGGCGCCGGCGCCGTGGTGCTGGTGCAGGATTTCGAATTCATGGGCGGTTCGCTCGGCATGGCGGCGGGCGAGGCGTTCATCGCGGCGGCGAACGCGGCGCTCAAGCGCAACGCGGCGATGATCGTGGTCACGGCGTCAGGCGGGGCGCGCATGCAAGAAGGGATACTCTCCCTCATGCAGATGCCGCGCACCACGCTGGCGATCCAGATGCTGCACGATGCGGGCCTGCCCTATCTCGTCGTGCTGGCGGACCCGACCACGGGCGGCGTCACCGCCAGCTACGCCATGCTGGGGGATGTGCACATTGCGGAACCCGGCGCGCTGATCGGCTTCGCCGGCCCGCGCGTGATCGAAAACACCATCCGCCAGAAACTGCCCGAAGGCTTCCAGCGCAGCGAATATCTGCTCGATAAGGGCATGGTCGATGTCGTGGTCGATCGGCGCAACCTGAAGGCGACACTTTCGACGCTGCTTTCGGTGCTGATGCACAAGAACGCGGCATCGAAGAACGATGGCGACGATGCGTTTGAGCTCACCATGATCGACGGCGACGCGGCGGAAGAAACGCCCGCGCGCGGCGCCAAGAAAAAGCCCGCGCCAAAGCAAGCGCGCGCGAAGGCGGCGGAGTGATTTCGTGACGCGGCGCCCCTCCCTCCCCGCAAGGGGAGGGTGTCGCAAAGCTTGCTTTGCGACGGGTGGGGCGGCGGCGCCATCATCTGTAAGCGCAGCGCCATCGCCCCACCCGTCGCCTGCGGCGACACCCTCCCCTCGCGGGGAGGGATAAGTGGATCGCGCGCAAGAAACCTTCAACCGCCTATTCGGGCCTGAGTTCGGGCACGGGAAGGCGTTTGACCTCGCGCGCCTGCGCGATGCGCTCACGGCGCTCGGCAATCCGCAAAGGAAAATGCCTCCGGTGATCCACGTCGCCGGCACGAACGGCAAGGGCTCCACCATTGCGTTCATGCGCGCGATCGCCGAGGCGGCGTGGCTCGACGTGCACGCCTTCACCAAGCCGCACCTGTTTCAGCTGCGCGAGCGCTTTTTGGTGGCGGGCGAGATGGCGACGGACGAGGCGTTGGGCGCGGCGGCCGCGCGCGTGCATGCGGTTGCGCCGGAGCTGACGCAATTTGATGCGCAAGTGGCGGCGGCGTTTTTGCTGTTCAGTGAAACGCCGGCCGATCTGGCGCTGCTGGAAGCCGGCATGGGCGGGCGCGACGATTCCACCAATGTGATCGAAGCGCCGGCCGTCAGCGTCATCACGCCGATCGGGCTCGATCATCAGGAGGCGCTGGGCGCCACGCTGGCGGAAATTGCGGTGCATAAGGCGGGAATCATCAAGCCGGGCGTTCCCGTGGTGATCGCGCGCCAGGAAGAAGCGGCGCGCGCTGTGCTGGAGGCGGAAGCGGCGCGCGTGGGCGCGCCGATGCTGCGCCAGGGCGTTGAATGGGATGCCTATCTCAGCGCCGGAAATCTTGTGGTGCAAACCGAAACGCGCGTGCTCGATCTGCCGAGCCCGACTCTGCAGGGCGCGCATCAGGTTGATAATGCCGGCCTCGCGTGCGCGGCGATGATGTGCTGGCGCCCGCTGCGCGACAGCCCGTTCGGCGTGGGCGTGGCGTGGGCCGATTGGCCCGCGCGGCTAGAGCCGCTGACGCGCGGCGCGCTTTCCGCGCCGATCCGCGCGGCGGGCGGGGAGGTTTGGGTCGATGGCGGGCACAACGCGCACGCGGGCGCGGCGCTGGCGCGCGCGCTGCAAGAGATGAAGGCGCGGCGCGGGGGAACGAATATCGCTATCGTGGGCTTGCGCGCGCGCAAGGATGCGGGCGCGTTCGCGGCGGCGCTGCGCGCGGGCGCCGATCACATCATCGCTGTGCCGCTAAGTGAGGCGCATGCGCCGTTGGAGGCGATCTCGCCGCTGCAAGCGCACTCCCTCGCCGCCGCCATGCAAAACGCGGCGCAGTTTCCTGCGCCGCGTGTGCTGATCTGCGGATCGTTTTTGCTGGCGGCGCAAGCGCTCACCGCCGAGGGCGCCTAGACGCTCTCGTTCAGCCACTCGACGATCTTGGATTTCGGCATGGCGCCCACCTTGGTGGAGGCGACCTTGCCGTCCTTGAAAACCATGAGCGTGGGGATGCCGCGCACGCCGTAGCGGCCCGGCGCCATCGGGTTCTCGTCGATGTTCAGCTTCGCCACGGTGACGCGCCCGCCCATTTCGGCGGCGATTTCTTCAAGCGCGGGGCCGATCTGTTTGCAGGGGCCGCACCATTCGGCCCAGAAATCCACCAGAACGGGCGTGCTGGATTTCAGCACATCGGCTTCGAAACTGTCGTCCGTGATCTTGGTGGTTGCCACAGCGAAATACTCCCTGAACAGGCGCTGGAATCGTCAGGTTTAGGTAGGCCCGAGGGGGCCGGGATTCAACCTGCGGCGAAGGCCGCGAGCACGGCGTCCAGGCGCCCCGGCGGCAAGGCCATCAGCGCCGGCGCCTCGGTCGAGACAAGGGCGCAAGATACGGGCCGGCCAGGGAAAATGCGCTGCAGCACGGCGCGGTAGAGCGCCATTTGCAGCAGATAGGCCTCGGGCGTTTTGTCCGGATCAGCGGGCGCGGGGCGATCGGTTTTGAAATCGAGCACGATCACGCCTGCGTCATTCACGACCAGGCGATCCACCACCCCGCGCACCGGCTTGCCGGCGGCTTCACCGATGATCGGCGCCTCGGCGCGGCTGCCGGGGCCGAACACGGGCGCAAAGCGCGCATCATTCAGCACCGCCAGCGCCTCGCGCGCCAGCGCTTGCGCCTCGCCCTCTTCCGCGCCGCGCCGCGCGAGCCAGCGCAAGGCGGCCGCTTCGCGCGCCTCGGCCGCAATCTCCGGAAGGCGTTGCAGCAGTCCGTGAATAAAGCGCCCGCGCCGGAAGCGCTTTTGCCCATCGGCGCCCGGTGAGAGTTGGGGCCCTTGCGCGTGCGCGGCGCGCGAGGGCGCGGCGGGCGCCAGGCGCACAGCGCCAGCGACGGGCGTGCGCGCCCATGCGGGCAAGTGCGCGGGTAGCGCAAGCGCTTCGCCTTCGGCGGCCGCGATTTGCGGGGCGCCATAGCGAAGCCCCCTGCCGGCCGGCGTTTCGATTTCCTCGGCGCCAAGATTTTGCAGCGCCACCTCCACGGCGGCGCGCCAGCTCTCGGGCGTTTCGCCGATGGCGCTTGTGCCGTGCCAGGGGCCGCACACGATCAGCCGATCGCGCGCGCGCGTCAGCGCCACGTAAAGCAGGCGCCAATGCTCGGACAGCTCGCGCGCTTCGTGCGCGGCGCGCGCGGCGGCGGTGATGGCATCATCATCGGCCTTGCGCTGGCTGAGGAACGGGCCGTCATCATCATCGAACATGAGGCCGTTATCGGGCTTATCGCCGGCTTTGCCGGTGGTGTCGGCCAGGATCACGATCGGTGCTTCAAGCCCCTTGGCGCCGTGCACGGTCATCACCCGCACCGCGCCGCTCTCAGCTTCCAATTCGCGCTTCACCGCGAGATCGTCGAGCTCGATGTCATAGAGGAAGCGCTGCAGCGAGGGCGCGGCGAAGGCGCCGGGCTTCAAGGCGCGCTGCAGCAATTCCTCCAGCGGATCGCGCGCTTCGGCGCCAATGCGGGCGAACACTTTTTCCCAGCCGGAAAGCCCGGCCGCATCCGGCGTTTCGAGCGCCCAGGAGAGAAACGCGAACGCATCGGCGCCCGCGCGCTGGCCAAGCTCGCGCACGAAGGCTTGCGCCTCGGCGTAAACCGGATCGGCGCTGGCCATCAGGCGCGCGTGCAGCGTTTCGCCTTTGCCGCGATCGGCGGCGAGCGGATAGAGGTGGGCGTCATCGTCATCGAGATTGCACCACGGGCCTTTGAGCACGCAGGCGAGTGAAAGATCGTCGGCCGGATCGAGCGCGGTGCGGATCAGCGCCAGGCAATCCTCCACCGCGAGTTCATCGCGCAGGATCATGCGATCGGCGCCCGCGACAGGCATGCCCGCGCGCTTGAACGCCTTGATCATCTCGTAAAACAGCGGCCCGCGCTTGCGCACCAGCGCCAGCACGTCGCCCGCATGCATGGGGCGAACGACGCGCGCATCCTTATCCCACACCGCCTCGCGCGCTTCGATCATGGCTTTGACGCGCTGGGCCAGATGCTGCGCCAGCTGCGCGTGGACGGTGACGCCCTTTTGCACATCGAGCGGCGCGTCCCAGGCGCGCGCCTCGGGCGTATCGGCCTTGGCCAGCACAGGCCAGAGCTCAACCATGCCAAGCGCATCATCGCGTGCGGGCAGATGCGCCACCACGTCATGCTGGCCGGGGGGCGCGGCGATCAGCGGCTTATCCTTGATCACCTCATCGACCACGCGCAGGATGTGCGGGGCCGAGCGGAACGAAGTGCGCAGATCGGGCGCGGTGAATTTTCGCTCCGCCTCGCGGGCGCGCGTGAAAAGCGCGGTTCTCTCCGCCAAGAAACGCGCGGGATCGGCGCCTTGGAAGCCGTAAATGCTTTGCTTGGGATCGCCCACGGCGAACATGGTGCGTTCGCGCGTACGCGCGCCGACGCCGGCGAAGAATTCATTCTGCAGCGGCGCGATCAGCTCCCATTGGCTGGGGCTGGTGTCCTGGCCTTCGTCGATCAGGATGTGATCGAGCCCGCCATCCAATTTGTAAAGCACCCAGGGCGCGGCGGCGGAATGCTGCAACAGAGTCTGCGCGTACTCGATCAGATCGTCGAAATCGAGCGCGCCGGTGCGGCTCTTGGCTGCGGCGTACGCGCGATCAAGCGCAAGCGCGAGCGCCAGCGCGGCCACCGCATCCTCGGCGCGGGCGATGGCGTTCAATTGCTCACGCGCGGCGAGGCACGCATCGATGAAATCGAGCAGCAGCGGGTTGAGCCAGGGATGAGCTTTGTTGGTGGCGCCGGTGGCGAGCTTCTTGCGCGGCTCGCCCTTGCCCTGCCCGGTGAAGGCGGCTTCGAAGCAGCTCTCGGCGGCGCGCACGGAGTCGCCCGCATCGAGCGCCGCGAGCGCGGCCTTGAGCCCTTCGGCCCAGCCCTGATCCTGCTTGCTGCCGGCGCCGAGCGGGCCGATGGCGCGGCGCAGGCTGTCCTGATCCAGCGCCGCGAAGAAACGCGCGCGCGCCTCCTCCGCGCTCTCGCGCACGCCGTGGCGATCTTTCAGCGCCGCTTCCGCGAAGATCGGGCCTTGGTGCAAATTCGTGTAGCGATGAAAGGCGGCGCGGCTGAGCGCGAGGCGATCGAGCAGGCCTTCCAATTGATCGGCGCCCATCTGCGCGGCAAAGCGCGTGAACGCCTGCTTGGGCGCATCCGGGCCGAGCGCCGCCTGCGCGCGCGCTTCAGAGAGCAGCGCGGCGGCGCGGCTTTCATCGGCGATATCAAACCCAGGCGGCACGCGCGCTTCGAGCGGAAAACGCGCCAACAGGCGCTCGCAGAAGGCGTGAATGGTTTGGATTTTAAGGCCGCCCGGCGTTTCCAGCGCCTGCGCAAACAGCGCGCGCGCCGTAGGCAAATCCGCATTCGGCTCGCCCAGCTTGGTGAGATCGTCGCGCAGCTGCGCATCGTCCATCACGCACCAGGCGCCCAGGCGCTCAAACAGGCGCCGCTGCATCTCGGCGGCGGCGGCCTTGGTGTAGGTGATGCACAAAAACGCCGAGGGCTTGGAGCCCGCGAGCAGCAGCCGGGCGATGCGATCAACCAGCACTTTGGTTTTGCCGGACCCCGCATTGGCGGTGACGAACACCGAGAATGTCGGATCGGCGGCTTCGGCCTGGCTGCGGTTGGCTTCGTCGAGGGCTTGCGCGCTCATTCTTCGCCTCCATCCGCATCGGCCCATTCCTTGCGGCGGGCGAGTTGATCGTAATCGGTATAGACGCGCCCCGAATGGCTCTTGATGAATTGCACGCGCGGTTTGCACAGGAACGCGAGTTGCTCGGTTTCGTAACGCGTCAGCAGCGCATCCAGCGCCGCGTGCGCTTTTTCAGCTTCCGGCATGACATCGAGATCGAGCGGGAGGGCGGTGGGGTCGGCGCCGCCGAACCACCAATAGAACAGCTCGCGCGTTTCGGCCGGCGCGATCTGCACATCCTTGCCGTTCACCTTATGCGAGAAGGCGCCGCGCGCCAGCATGGCCGCTTCCAGCAGCAATTGCGGCGCAAAACTCACCACCTGCTTTTCCGAAGGCGGCTTGCCGGTTTTAAAATCCAGGATGGCGGCGTGGCCGGGGCCGATCTCGATCCGATCGGCAATGCCCGAGAGCGTCGCGCCGGCGACTTTGAGTTCGCCTTTGCATTCGCGGAAAACCGCGGAGATGCGATCGCGCCGCGCATTGAACCAATCGATCAGCACGTTCGCTGATTGAACCATGCGCTCGGCCTCAGCGGCGCGGCGTTCGGGCGGGATGCCGTGGCTGGCGAGTTCTTCATCCAGCAGCTTGAGGAATTCCGCGCGATCCTCACCATCCTCAAAACGCTCGATCGCTTTATGCACGGCGTTGCCGCGCTCGCGGTGGCTGGCGATGGCGCCGACGGGCTCAAGCACCTCAAGCCCCAGTACGCGGCGCGCGTAAAGCGCGTACGGATCGCGGATCAGCGTTTCCACCTGGGTGACACTGAGGCGCGTGATCTTGCCTCTGCGCGGGCGCGGCTCCTTGGGTTTGCGCTCCACGCGCGGCGCATCGAGCGCTTGCGCCCAGGCCAGCAGCTCAGGGCGCGCGCCGAGTTCGGCATGCGCGCCCTGCGCCAGCGTTTTGAGCCGCCACAGCCAGCGCGAGGCCAGCGTTGGCGCACCCTCGCGGCGCAGCGCGCGCGTCAGCACCACGTTGGGGCTGGAGATCAATTGCGCGAAATCGTGCGCAGCGAGGCCAATGCGCTGATCGTGCGAAGGCAGGCCAAGCTTGGCGCGCATCGGGCGCGAGAGAAACGGATCTTCCGGCGCGGGCGCGGGCCATTGGCCTTCGTTCAAGCCGCCGAGGATCATCAGATCGCGCCGCTGCAGGCGCGCTTCGAGCGGCCCCCAGATGGCGGCGCGCGCATCATCGCCCGGCGCGGGCGCCGTTTCGCGCCCCTGCATCAATTGCAGCAGCACGCGCGGCGCCGCGTGCGCGGGCATCACGCCAAGCTCTGCGCCATGATCGATCGCCTCGCGCAGCAGCGTGTGGGCGTTATCGCCATCGGGCCCGGCCCAAATCTGGCGCGCGGTCAGCGCTTCGGCGCAGGCGTAGAGCGCTTCGGCGAAGATTTTGAGCGTAATCTCCGCGCCAAGCTGGCGCAGCGGCGCGAGCGCGGCGTCGATGGACAGCACCATGTCGCGCGCCGCTTCGTCCACCTCGCCGTTGCGATCGCGCATCAGGGCGGCGAGTTCGGCCAGCGTTCTATGGCGGCGCGCGCCGCGCAGCGCTTTGTGCTCGATCCGCGTCAGCGTTTTATCGCCGCGCGGGGAGAGCGCGAAGCGCGGATGCTTGATCAAAGCCGCCAGCGAAACCGGATCGCTTGGGTCATGCGCGAGATCGCAGAGCAGCGCGATCAGCACGCCCGCCTCGCTCTCACGCAGCGGGCGCCCATGCGAGACGGCGGGCGCAAGGCCCCAGCGCGCCAGCTTTGATTCCACCCGGCGCGCGAGCCCCACGTCCGGCGTGACGAGCGCCACGGTTTTGCCCGGCGTTTCCAGCGTTTCGCGCATCAGGAGCGCGATGGCGGCGGCTTCTTCGTTCTCGGTGGCGGCCTCGATCAGCGTCAGCCCTTCGATGCCGGCGGCGGCGAAGCCCGCCCCGCCCGCGAGTTTGAGGCGCGTCAGCCAATCGGCGGTGGTTTCCGCGGGCGCGAGCGCTTCGCGCATCAGCACGCGCCGCGCGCGGCCGCTTGGCGTTTCCTCGCCGAACAAAGCGATCTCGCGCCGATCGACGCCAAGCGCGGCCAAAGTTTCCTTCAGAGCGAATTGCGGGTGCTGATCGGTGATGGCGTTCCAGGCTTTATCGTCCAGATCGGTGTCGAGACCGGGCAGGATCACCAGGCCTTGCGGCAAGGCCGCCACCACGCGCATCAACTCACGCGTGGTGGCGATCGAGCCGGTGGAGCCGGCGATGATGATCGGCCGCGGCGCGGCCCCAGCGCGCGGCGAGCGCGGTGCGGATGGCGGCGCCGTGCGCGGCGGGATCGGAGGCGGCCACATCCTGCAAGTGCTGCGGCCAAAGCTTGGTGACGATTTCCAGGAATGTCGCCGATTGCTCCCAATGGCGCGCGAGTTCGAGTTCGGTGACGAGCTTGGGCAATTCCTCCCAAGCCACGCGCTCCACCGTAGCGGCGCTATCGAGTAGGCGCGCGAGTTCATCGGCGAGCGCGATGGCGCGCACCGGGTCTTCCACGCCGTCAATCGCCTTATCGCGCGCGCGGATCAGTGAAGCCAGATGCATGCGGCGCAGCAGCGGCTCGATGCGTGCGGGGATGTCGTCGCCGATCGGATCGGCGCCCCAGACATCAGGATCGTCGTCAACGTGCGGATCGCCGAGCGGGCGGATGGCGGGCAAAAGCGCGGCGCCGCCAAGCTTTCTGGCGAATGCATCCATCAGCCCGCGCGCGGCGCGCCGGTTCGGCACGAGCACGAGGGCGTCGGACAGCGCGAACGGATCGTCGGCGCGGTAAAGCGCATCGGCCATCTCGCTGGCCAAGAGATCAAGAAACGGAACGGAAGCAGGCGCGGCGCGGATGCGCGGCGCCGGCCCCGCGAACAGCGCGCTCATGCCGCGTTGGCCAAACGCGCTTCGGCGGCCTCCCGCGCTTCGGGATCGCCCACATGCATCCAGAAGCCGCCAAGCGGGACGCCATAGAGGCGCCCTTCGCTTTGCAAGCGCCGCCAGATGCGGGTGAAGGAGAAAGGCTCCAGCGGCTCGCCATCAACGATCGCCGGATCGACGATCTGCGCGCCCATGTAAGCCCACGGGCTGTGCGGAAGATTATCGCGGAACATCAGCGCGCCCTGCGCATCCATGAAGAAATCACCGGCGCCTTCAAAGCCAAGGCACGAATCCATCGCCGCCAGCATCAGCCGCGCGCCCATGCGTTCGGGATCGAAGCCGGCCGCGAGGCGTGCGATGGCCGGGCCCGCGGGCTCATCCCACACGCTATCGATGTTGCACACGATGATCGGATTATCGCCCAGCAGATGGCGCGCTTGCTTGACGCCTCCGCCCGTTTCCATCAGCCGCGCGCGCTCATCGGAGATGACGATCTCGATATCGCTGCGCCGCTGCACATGCGCTTCCAGCAGATCGGCGAACGCATGTACGTTCACCACCGCGCGCTGGACGCCCGCGCCGACCAGGCGATCGAGCACGTGATCGATCAGCGCGCGCCCATGCACGGTGACGAGCGCCTTGGGGCGATCATTGGTGAGCGGGCGCATGCGCGTGCCAAGCCCGGCGGCGAGCACCATGGCGGTGTGGGGAACAGCGCTCATGCCGCTTTCTCCAGATAGGGCGCGGCCACCTCTTCCACGAAGGCGCGCGCGTCCGCGAGGGCTGGGTGCGCCAACGTGCGCGAGAGGTGCCCCCACTCGCGCGGCATGAAGGAGAGATAGCGCTGCTTGCCGTCCCGCGCGGCCAAGCGCGCGAAAATGCCGAGGATGCGCATTGCGTTGATGGCGCCGAGAACGGCAAGCTCTCGCTGGAAATCGGCTTCGCTGGCGCCGGTTTCGTTGAGATACGCGGCGATGGCGGCTTGCGCTGCGGCGGGGGAAACATCGCGGCGCGCATCGTGCAGCAGCATGGCGAAATCCCAGGCGCGCCAGCCGCGCACGGCGTCTTGAAAATCAAGCAGGCCGACGCGCTGCAAGCCTTCGCGGTCGGGCAGCCAGAGCAAATTCTCCGCGTGATAATCGCGGATCGTCAGCGCGCGGGGAAAGCCCAGCGCTTTCACGATCAGCCCATCGCGGATGGCCTCCCAGCGCGCGCGCTGCGCATCATCGATGCGCACATCCGCCGCCTGCGGCAGCCATTCGACGAACAGATCGGCGTTCACTTCCAAAGCCAGCGCATCGTATTCCAGCAGCGGCCACGGCCCGCCCGGCGCATCGAGCTTGGCCGGCATCGGCGCTTTGTGCGCGGCGGCCAGTACGCGCGCGGCTTCGGCGTAGAGCGCGTTTTCATCGGCGCCCTGCGGGATCACGTGCGCGTAGAGGCTATCGCCCAAATCTTCGATCACGGCGTAGCCGGCTTCGGCGTCGGCCCCGTAAATCTCCGGCGCGGCAAGGCCGAGCGAGCGCAGATAATTGGCGACGGCGACGAACGCTTCCACGCGCGAGGCCGCGAGCCGCGAAGTCGCGTTCCAGCCCAGCAGGCGCCGCTCCGCGGGCGTGGCGCCCGGCGGGCACGGCGCGCTTTCGTTGGAGCGCGGGGCGTCCATCAGCATGGCGCGCCGGTCAGGCAGGATCAGCCGCTCATAGCGGCGCGTGGAGGCGTCGCCCGGCAAGGGCTCGCGCCGGGCTTGCGCGAAGCCGGTCTGGTCAAGCAGGCGCGCGAGCGCTTCAGATCGCATCGAGGCGGGTTCTCCAGGCGCCATGGGCTTTAAGTGTGGCCAGCCGGCCCTCGGCCGCAGGCGTAAGTTCGATATCCAGCCGATCGCGCGGCAGCAGCGCGCCTAGGCGCTCGGGCCATTCGATCAAGCTGGCGGCGCTGGCGAAGGCGTCCTCCAGGCCGAGCTCGAACGCGTCTTCCGGGCGCTTCAGGCGGTAGAGGTCGCAATGCCAAAGCTCGCCCCCCTCGCCCGCGTAGGTCTGAACCAGGGTGTAGGTGGGGCTGGGGGCTTCCTCGTCGGTCCCGGTCCAGGCGGCGATGGCGCCGCGGGCCAGGGTGGTTTTGCCGGCGCCGAGCCCCCCGGAGAGACACACCACGTCCCCCGCGGCCAGACGCGCGCCCAGACGCGCGCCCAGCGCCAGCGTGGCGGCGGCGTCAGGCAGCGTGATTTCACGCGAATCGGCAAGGGCTTGTGCGCTCACGGGGGGTAATGCTGGCAGGGGCCCGGCGCGGCATCAAGGCCCGCTTGCGCAGGCGCTACATTGGCTTCAAAACCTTGCCCGCCCATGGAAACGAACGAAATCAAGCGCGTCATCATCATCGGCGCCGGCCAGGCCGGCGGCGAGGCCGCCCAACGCCTGCGCCAAGGCGGGTTTGAAGGCGAGATTACGCTGATCGGCGAGGAGCCGGCGCCGCCCTACCAGCGCCCCCCGCTCTCCAAGAAATACCTGGCCGGCGAGTTCGGCATGGAACGCCTGCTGCTGCGGCCCGCCAACGTCTATGCCGAAGAGCGCATCGCGCTGCTGACCGACACCCGCGCCGTGTGGATCGACCGCAAGGGCAAGCGCGTGCGCCTCGAAGGCGGGCGCGAGCTGCCGTACGACGCCCTGGTGCTGGCCACCGGCGCGCGCCCGCGCAAGCTGAGCCTGGCCGGCGCCGACCTTGAAGGCGTGCATCTGTTCCGCACCGCGGAAGATGTGGACGCGATGAAGCCCGCGTTCGTGGCCGGCGCGAAGCTGGTGGTGATCGGCGCGGGCTATATCGGGCTCGAAGGCGCGGCGGTGGCGCGCCAGATGGGCCTCGACGTTACGGTGATCGAAACCGCGGTGCGCCCGCTGGCGCGGGTGACGAGCCCCGAGGTCGCCGGCTTTTTCCTGGATGAGCATACGCGCCAAGGCGTGCGCTTCGTGCTGGGCGGGCAGCCTGCGGTGATCAAAGGCCAGGACCGCGTGCGCGCGGTGGGGCTTGCGGACGGCACGGAAATCCCGGCCGACATCGTGCTGACCGGCATCGGCGTGAACCCTGAAACCACATTGGCGCAGCACTGCAATCTTCCAGTTGAGAATGGAATCATCACCGATGCGCGCTGCCGCACCGAGGACGAGGCGATCTTCGCCATCGGCGATTGCGCCAACCGGCCGATCTCACACTATGACGGGCGCCAGTGCCGCTTGGAGAGCGTGCATAACGCGATCGAGGGCGCGAAAATCGTCGCCGCGACCATCCTGGGCAAAGAAGCCGCGCTTGAGACGCCGTGGTTCTGGTCCGATCAATATGATCTCAAATTGCAGATCGCGGGGCTGTTTCACGGCTACGACCATGTGGTCTTCCGTGGCGTCATGGCTGACCGCGCGTTCGCGGCCTTCTATTACAAGGGCGACCGCCTGCTCGCGGTCGATGCGGTGAACCGCCCGGCGGAGTTTCTCGGGGCCAAGGCCCTGATCCATAAAGGGCTCAGCGTATCGCCGGAAACGATTGCGGATATGGCCCGGCCGATGAAGGAAATCGTGGCCGCCGCAGGCTAAAGCTTAAGGACGCAGGAAACGCATGCCGAAGATCACCTACATCGAGGACAGCGGCAAAGAGCACGCCATCGACGCGCCCGAAGGGCAGACGGTGATGGAAGCGGCGGTCAAGCACGCCGTGCCCGGCATCGACGCCGATTGCGGCGGCGCCTGCGCATGCGCGACCTGCCACGTATATGTCGATCCCGAATGGCTGGGAAAAACCGGCGAGGCCAATTCGATGGAGCAGAGCATGCTCGATTTCGCCAACGACGTCGAAACCAATTCGCGCCTCTCCTGCCAGATCAAGATCACCAAGGAGCTCGACGGGCTCGTCGTGCGGCTGCCCAAGAGCCAGCACTGATGCGGGCGGTCCCGCCCCCGCTGTGGGCGCTGCTGATGCTGGCGGGCACGTGGGGCCTCAGCTTCTTGCCGGGCCTCAACACGCTGCCGCACATGCAAACGCGCCCGGCGGGGCTGATCGTGATCCTGGCGGCGCTGGCGCTGGTGTTTGCGGCGATGTGGCAATTCCGCCGCGCGGACACGCAGCTTCTGCCCAATTCCCCGACAAACAACGCGCTGGTGACCGGGGGCGTCTTCGCGTTCACGCGCAACCCGATGTATCTGGGCATGACGCTGTTTTGCGTGGGCGGGGCGCTGTGGATGGAGCGGCCCTTGATGCTTGCGGCGCCATTTTTAATGTTCGCGGTCGCGAACGGGGTTTTCATTCCGTTCGAGGAAGCCAAAATGCGCCGCCAATTTGGGGATTCTTTCGATGCGTATTGCCGGCGCGTGCGGCGCTGGCTTTAGGCGCACAAGGGTGGAGGGGAAAATGCACATCGCGGACGCCGCGCAGAACGCGGGCGCGCACTGATGGTTCATCTTGCGCCGCCCTTCTGGGCGCTGATTTTCCTGCTGAGCACGTTTGCGTTGAGCTTTGCGCCCGGCTTCAATTTGCTGGAGCCGATGGCGACGCGCCCGGCGGGCCTCGCCATCATCGCCGCCTCGCTGACGCTGCTGCTGGGCGCGATGGGCCAATTCTGGCTCGCGCACACGCAGATTTTGCCTGACAGCAGCGTGAACAACGCCCTCGTCACCGACGGGCTGTTCGCGCTGACGCGCAACCCGATGTACATCGCCATGGTGGTGATGTGCCTGGGGTTTGCGTTCCTGCTCGGGCGCGCGACCATGTTCGCCGCGCCGTTTTTCATGTTCGCCCTGCTGAACTGGGTGTTCATCCCGTTTGAAGAAGCCAAGATGCGCCGCCAATTCGGCGATGCGTACGCGGCGTACACAAAGCGCGTGCGGCGCTGGGTCTGATGGAGGGGCGCATGCGGGCTTGGATTGCGGCGGCGGCGTTCGCCGCGTGCGGGGCGTTCGCGCAAGGCGCGATGGCGCAGACACGCAGCGCCGAAGAGCTGGCGTTCCGCGACATCTACCGCGAGCTGGTCGAGATCGACACCTCGCCCACCACCGGCAATTGCACGCGCGCCGCCGAAGCGATGGCCGCACGGCTGCGCAGCGCGGGCTTTGCCGAAAGCGATTACCGCGTGATCGTGCCGGAGGGAAAACCCGATGACGGCAACCTTGTTGCGGTGATCCGCGGCACGAGCCGGCGCGCAGTGCTGGTGATGGCGCATATCGACGTGGTGGACGCCCGCCGCGAAGATTGGGAGCGCGATCCCTTCACGCTGTTCGAGGAAGACGGCTATTTCTACGGGCGCGGCACGGCGGATGATAAATCCATGGCCGCAGCGTTCGTGGATATGTTCGTGAACATGCGCCGCGAGAATTTCCGCCCGCGCCGCACCATCCGCATGGCGCTGACCTGCGGGGAGGAAACCTCCAACCGCGTCAACGGCATCGATTACATCCTGCAAAACCACCGCGAGTGGCTGCAGGCCGATTTCGCCATCAATGAAGGCGCGGGCGGCATTCTTTCGCCGGACGGGCGCCCGGTGGCGCTGAACATCCAGGCCGGCGAGAAGATCCACCAAGTCTATACGCTGCAAGTCACCAATCCGGGCGGGCATTCCTCGCGCCCGGTGGCGGACAATGCGATCTATCGCCTCGCGCGCGGGCTGGATCGGCTTTCGGCGCATTCGTTTCCAACGGAAGTGACGCCGGTGATGCGCGTGTTCTTCGAGCGCATGGCGCCGATCGTGGGCGGGGAAACCGGCGCGGCGATGGCCGCGCTGGCGCAGAACCCCAACAACGCGGAAGCGGCGGCGCTGCTCTCGCGCGATCCGAGCTATAATTCCATGCTGCGCACCACCTGCGTGGCCACCCAGCTTGACGCCGGCCACGCGCCCAACGCGCTGCCGCAGCGCGCCACCGCGACGCTTTCTTGCCGCGTGATGCAAAGCACCTCGCCTGAAACCGTGCGCGATGCGCTGCGCGAAGTGATGGCCGATGAGGCGATTGAAGTGGAGATCGTGCGCCGGCGCGATCCCTCCACGCCCCCGCGCCTGACGCGCGAGATCATGGGGCCGCTGGAGCGCGTGGCGGGCCGCATGTGGCCGGGCACGCCGATCGTGCCGATCATGATCGCGGGCGCCACCGATGGGCGTTTTCTCAACAATGCGGGCATTCCCACCTATGGGATGAGCGGCGCGTTCTCCGTGCCGGGCGAAGTGAACGCGCACGGGCTCAACGAGAAAATCCGCGTGAGCTCGCTCTACGAAATGCGCACGTTCCTGAACGCGATCGTGCGGGAGTACGTGCGCTAAGGCTTGGACGGCGACGCCCTCGCCGGCGAAACAATTGCCTCTGCGCTTAAACACCCATCCCCGGGGCGCCGCGATAGCGGCGAGCCCGGGGCCTATAAACACAAACGTTTGCGGTTATGGGGCCCGGACTGCGCTTCGCACATCCGGGGATGGATGGAGTTTAATTTCGAGACGCAGACGCAGGCCGGCGAGGGCGCCGGCGGTCCAAGATGTCAGCTGCCGCCGAGATCGCCCCAGCGGCGCCCGTCGCTGAGCAAGCCGCGCAGATAGGCGACGTTGGCCGCCGCTTGCGCGGGCGGGAGATCGACGCGCTGAATCTGCTCGGCCTCGGCGAAGCGGCCGGTGAGCGCAAGCGCGATGGCGAGGTTCTGGCGCGCTTCGACCGGCGCGCCCTGCGCGGACGAAGCTTGGCGCAGGAT
>DAOMPU010000003.1:17428-22671 GCA_035444925.1 Terricaulis sp.
CGGCTCGGCCGAAGCGGGATCGCCGGCAAGGATGTAAGAGACGCCGAGATTGGTGAGCACGCGCGCGTTGTCCGGCTCGATCGCCAACGCTTCCTGATAGGCGGCGCGCGCGTCCTGGAAGCGGCCCATCTGATCGAGCGCCGCGCCCAGCGCTGAGCGCACGCGCCAATTGCGCGGCTCGGCCTGGGCGACGAAAGCCAGCGGGCGCACGGCGTTCTGCGGCTGATCGTTGGCGATCGCGGCATAGCCGAGCGTGGTCAGCAGATTCGTGTCGCTCTGAAAACGATTGAGCGCCTCCACCGCGATCTGCATGGCGCGATCGGCGCGCCCGCCGCGGCGCAAGCTATCGGCGAAACGCTGCGCGGCTTCGAGATCGTTGGGGAAGGTCTGATATTCGCCGGCCCAGAAGGCCATTTGCGTCAGCACATCCTCGCGGCCGATGCGCTCGCGGGCCTGGCGGTCCACGCTGCGCTGGGGCTGCTGGATTGCGGCCTCCTCCGCGCCGTCAGCCCCGCCGCCGAACGCGGCGCAGCCAGAAAGAGCGGAAGCGGCAAGCAGAGCAGCGAGAGGCAGGCGCGACATCAGCGGCGAATCCTAACAATTCCCGGCAAGCTGCGCCGCGAAGCTCAACAAAGCGCTAACGGCGCTCACACCTTGCCGGCCGCTTCCCAACGCCGGAACTCTTCTTCAAACGCCTTTTCCTCAGCGGTGACCGCGTCACCAGGCCGACAGCCGAGCAGCCGCATCACGCCGCGCCTACGGGCGGTTTCGTCCTCGAACGTCACCCCCGCGTTATCGACCGCGAACATTCTAAACCCCGCGTACCCGCCAAACCCGTTGCGCGAGTTCACCTCGCCGCAAACAACGTGCGCATTGGGGTCAATGCGCGTGGCGACGCGGCGCACGTTGCGAAAAATGGCTGATCGGGGATCGCGAAGTTGTTCGCGCACCGCATTTTCAACCTCCGCGAACAGCGCCTTCTCCGCCTGGGCTTGCTGCATTTGCGGCCACGCCACTGCGCCGATCGCCGCCGCGCCGAGCGAAACGACGACCGCAACCGCCAGAGCGATCTTGTGTCCCTTGTTCATGCAAGATTTCCTTTGCCGCCCAACTTGCCGCACTGACGCTAATATTCGGTTTGCGAAACGCTCCGAATCTGTCTGGTAAACGGGCTGGAAATAGAGATCGAACTCGCGGCGGCGTTTGCGTAATCTCCCGCGCATGACCCTGCCCTACCTGGCCGATCCGGCCGCGCCCGCCACGCCGATCCACATCCTGCGCACCAGCGAGTGGCCCCATTGGATCGAGCGGCACGCCGAAACGCTGCGCCGCATGGCGGCGACGCACGATTTCCAGGCGCAGAATGGGCGCATCCTCGTCGTGCCGGCGACGGATGGCTCGATCGAGCGTGTGGTGTTCGGCGCGGGCGATAAGGCCAACGCGCAAGTGGTCGGCGCGCTGGCGCAGCATCTGCCGGCCGGCGATTACCGGATCGCGTTTGCGCCGAAAGAGTTTGCCCCCACCGCGATGGCGATCGCCTGGGGCCTCGGGGCCTACGCGTTCGATCGCTACAAGAAGCGCAAGCGCCCCGCCCCGCTGCTGGCGCCGCCCGAAGGCGCGGACATGGAAGAAGCCGCGCGCGTTGTGGCCGCTTCGTGGCTGGCGCGCGATCTCGTCAACACGCCGACCAACGACATGGGGCCAGAAGCCCTGCACGCGGCGGCGCAAAGCGTGGCCGATGCTTATGCGGCGGAATTGGCCGCCATCGTGGGCGATGATTTGCTCACGGAGAATTATCCGCTCATCCATGCGGTAGGCCGCGCGGCGGCGGAAGCGCCGCGCCTGCTGCATCTTTCATGGGGCGATGCCGGCGCGCCGCGCGTGGCTTTGGTGGGCAAGGGCGTGACGTTCGATACCGGCGGCCTAGACATCAAGCCGCCGGCCGGCATGCGCATGATGAAGAAGGACATGGGCGGCGCCGCGCACGCGCTGGCGCTGGCGCAAATCATCATGGATGCGAAGCTGCCGGTGAAGCTCGACGTGTTTTTGGCGGTGGTCGAGAATTCGATCGCCGGCAACGCGTTTCGGCCGGGCGACGTGATCGCCAGCCGCAAAGGCGTCACCGTCGAGATCGACAATACGGACGCCGAAGGGCGCCTGATCCTGGCCGACGCGCTGACGCGTGCGTGCGAGGATAATCCCGCGCTGCTGCTTGATTTCGCCACGCTGACGGGCGCAGCGCGCACCGCGCTTGGCCCCGACCTGCCGCCGTTTTTCACCGGCGACGACGCGCTGGCGGCGGAGCTGGCGCAAGCTTCGCTGGATACGAGCGACCCGATTTGGCGCATGCCATTGTGGGACGCTTACGAAAGCGACATGGACAGCCCCATCGCCGATCTGAAAAACACCGGCGACGGCGCGTTCGCGGGCGCGATCTTCGGCGCGCTGTTCTTGCGCCGCTTCGTCAGCGCGAGTGCGTGGGCGCATTTCGATGTGTTCGCCTGGGCGCCCAAGGAAAAGCCCGCGCGCCCTGCCGGAGGGGAAGCACAAGCGCTGCGCGCGTGCTGGAGCGTCCTGAAGGCGCGCTTCGGCTAAAGCTTGCCCGCGCGCGGGGCGCATCCCATATTGCGCGCTGCTTGCAATTCATGCGTTGGCCGGCGCGAGGGGAAGCCTATGCCCTATACGAACGCCGCGCCGCCTGACGCGCCCGCGCGCCTCAACATCACGCCGTTGCTGTTTGTCGGCGCGACCTTCTCCATGTCGATGATGGCGTTCGTGGCGTTGATCGGCCCGATCTCGCGCGAACTCGGCGTCACCACGTGGCAGGCCGGCGCCGCGGTGACGGTTTCGGGCGTGCTGTGGATGGCGCTGGCGCCTTATTGGGGCCAACGCAGCGACCGCGTGGGGCGGCGCATCGTGCTGCTGACGTGCATGGCCGGCTGCGCGATCTCTTACGCGCTCTTGTGCGTGTTCATGGAATGGGCGCTGCACATCGTGCCGGCGGCGATCGTTTCGTTCATCGGCATGATGATCGGGCGCGGCGCGATGGGCGCGTTCTACGCCGGCGTGCCGCCGACCACGTTCGCGCTGATCGCCGATCATTTGCCGCCGGAAAAACGCGCGGGCGCGATGGCTGCGTTCGGCGCGGCCAACGCCAGCGGCATGGCGATCGGGCCCGCCGCGGCGGGCCTGCTGGCGCAAGTGAGCTTGACGCTGCCGCTGTTCGTGACGGCGCTGCTGCCCATCGCCGTGCTGGCCTTGGCCTGGCGCGTGCTGCCGCGCGACAGCGCCCATGAGCGCGCGCCGCCGCAGAAAATCCGCTTCAACGACACGCGCCTGCTGCGCCCGATGGCGACGGCGTTTTGCGCCATGTTCGCGGTTTCGGTGGCGCAGATCGTGGTGGGCTTTTTTGCGCTGGATCGGCTGGGCCTAGATACTGGCGCGGCGGCGCAAGCGGCGGGGCTGGCGCTCACCTCCGTCGGCGTTGCGCTGATCGGCTCGCAGATGCTGGTGGGCCGCATTCGCTGGAGCCCGCGCAGGTTCATCCGCGTCGGCTGCGTGATCGGCGCGATCGGCTTCGCCAGCGTGGCGCTGAGCACGAATGTGGCGACGCTGTGCGCGGCGTATTTCGTGGCCGCCGCCGGCATGGGCTGGGTGTTTCCTTCGTTCTCGGCGCTGGCCGCCAATTCGGTGGAGCCGCATGAGCAAGGCGCGGCCGCGGGCGCGGTGGCCGCCGCGCAGGGATTCGGCATGGTGCTGGGGCCGTTCGTGGGCGCGGTGATTTACGGATTTGGCCCCGCCACGCCCTACCTGCTCGCCGGCGCGCTGCTGCTGGCGTGCGCGGCCTGGCCGCAGCGGCGCTAGCCCTGGCGCAGCCGGGCGACTTGCAGTTCGAGCCGCTTCACCTCGCGCAGAATCTGGTTCTTGTGCATCTCCATCCAGAAATACATTTTCAGCATGGCTACGCCCAGCATGGCGAAGCTTGCGCCGAACCCCCACAGCAGCGTGCTGCGCACGTCCGCAGCGTTGAACGCGCTCCACGCACAATAAATAACGGCGCCGAACAGCGCGAAGGTCACGATGGCTGCAAACACATTGAGCACGCCGTAGCGGCCCTGAAACGTGCTAAAGATATCGTCGATCGGGGTTTCCCTATCGAGCTTATCGAGAAAGGCTTGGTCTTCAGCCGAAAGCGCGCGGCGGATGGCGTGATCAAGATCGGTCATTTTCTTTCACCTTCGAGATGGCCGCGCAGCGCCTGGCGCGCGGCGAACAAACGGGACTTCACGGTGCCGACGGGAACGCCCGTGGCTTCGGCGATCTCAGCAACGCTCATCTCCTCGCCAAAGTAGAGACTAGTGGCGATGCGCTGCTCCAACGGCAGACGCGCCATCGCTTGCGCGAGGCCGAGCCGCGCATCGGCGCGCGCTGCTTCATCGCCGCTGCTCTCCCGCGCGCCCCCGGCGAGCGCGCTTTCAAGCCGGCGGCCGCGATAGCGGGTGCGCAAGGCGTCGGCGCATTTGCGGTGGGCGATGGCGTAGAGCCACGCGCGCCACCGGGCCGGATCGTCCAGCCCGCCAAGGCCGCGCCAGGCGCTGATCCAAGTTTCCTGTACGACGTCACGGCCGGCCTCCTGATCGTTCAGCATGCGCTGGGCGAACGCAATGAGCTTAGGCGTCCAGCGCCGCGCCAGTTGGGCGAAGGCCTCGCGCGACCCGGCCTGGGCGCTCAGGACGAGATACTCGTCCAGGGCATGTTCCAAACCGCGACGCACCAGCCTCAACCCTTCCGCACCTGAAGTCGCCGGCGCGGGCCGTTTGGTTCGATCGCGCGCGCCGATTTATACGGCGTTAGGGCGCAGCCGGCAGCGCGAACGGTGAGCGCGGCTCAAGCCCAAAGCTCTCACGCGGGGTGTTGTAATCGCCGACCAGCATTTCGTAGTGCAAATGGATCGGGATCGAATACGCGGCGGTGTTGCCCATGAGGCCGATCTGCTGGCCGGCGGCCACGCGCGAACCCACCAGCGCATCGGGCGCGAAGCTGGAGAGATGCGCGTAGCGCGTATAGACGCCCTGCCCGTGATCGATCAGCAGCATGTTGCCGTAATCGTCGCGGTATTTGCGCTCGACCACCGTGCCGTCGGCGGCGGCGAGGATCGGGCCGCCGCTGGCGGAATAATAATCGACGCCCTTGTGCTGGCCGCGCCCGCGCGGGCCGAAAGCCGATGAAAGGCACGCGCCCTG
>DAOMPU010000003.1:22681-29651 GCA_035444925.1 Terricaulis sp.
CCGTTGACGCTGACCAGCGGCGCATAATTGCTGACGCGGCGCTGCGCATCGGAAGCCGGCGCGTTCGACACCGTCATCGACGGGCAAAGCGAGAGTACAGTTTCAAAAGCGGTGACGCGCGGCGCGGCCGGCGCATCGGGCGCGCGCGCGGCGATCGGCGTGACGACGACAGGCACGTCCTCCAGCGTGGCGATCGCTTCTTGCAGCGCCGCATCATCGGCGCGCTCGATCTGCACCGCTTCGCCCGCGCGCGAAGCCAGCGCCGTCGCCTCTTCGCGCAGGTGCTGAAGCTGCTCGGCGCTCATGTAGCTTTGCAGGCGATCGAGCGTGACGTCGTCGATCCCCAAGCGCGCGGCGAGATCGGGCACGCGTTGGGCGATCGGCTGGGTGATCGCCGCGGGGGCGGGATAGAGCGAGCCGCCAAGCCAGCCGAAGCCGATCAGGATCAGGCCCAAAATCAAACCACGAAAGAATCCCGCCATCGCCGAGCTCCCCGATTACCCACAGGGATAAGCCAGATCGTTTCGGTTGCAAAGCGAAGATGGTTTGTGGCGATCGTTGCGTTCCCCACAAGATGTTGTGGTTTCGCCCTTGCAAGAACCACCAAATCAGCGAATCTTAACCTTGTGTTTAGAACAAAGGGGAGCGGCATGGAGCTCGTCCGAGATCAAGTGGAAGCGTTGAATTTGTGGCGTCGGGTCACCGTCAGCACGGTGCGCTCGGACGCGCCGGACCTGACGGCCCGCCAATTGGCGGTGCTGATGACGGTGCGTCTGCAGCCCGCCCCGCACACGGTGCGCGGCCTGGCGGCGGCGCTGAATGTGGGCAAGCCGGCGATCACGCGTGCGCTCGATACGCTCTCGCGCCTGGGCTTCGTGCAGCGCCGGCGCGACCCGAAAGACGGGCGCAACGTGTTCGTGGAGCGCACCGACAAGGGCGACGCGTTCCTGGATACGCTGGGCCAGACCATCATGGCGGATGATCTACAGGCCGCCGCGCCCGCGCCGCGCCTGGAGCTGGCCTCCTAAGGCCGCCGCCTGCAACGGCAAAAGAAAACGGCGTCTCGCGGGAGCGGGACGCCGTTTTTGTTTTGAATTTTCGCTGGTCGCTTAACCCGGCGTCGCCGCCGGAGCGGCGCCATCGGCGGGCGCTTCAGCCGCTTCTTCGGGCGCCTCTTCCGGCAGCGGCGCCGGCAGCGCCACGTTGTGCGGCGAAATCGAGCGCAGATAGGCGATCATCGCCACGCGGTCCTGATCATTGCGCAGGCCGGCGAACGCCATCTTGGTGCCGCGCACGTCTTGCGCGGGCGAGCGCAGGAAATCGTTGAGCGCCAGATAATCCCAATTGCCGCCGTGGGCGCTCATGGCGTCCGAATAGGCAAAACCCGCATGAGCGGCGACGGCCGAGCCGAACGCTTCATGCAGATTGGGGCCGATGCCGTTGGCGCCGCCAGGGGTGAAGGTGTGGCACGCCGCGCACTGAGCCGAAACGCGCTGGCCGCGCGCGATCAGATCGGCGAGGCCGGTTTCATCGGCGAACAGGCGGCCGAAATCGGGCGGGCCGGCGGGCGCGGCGCCCGGGGTCGGGCCGTCGAGCTGAACTTCCGGCAAATAGCCGGCTTTCTCCGGATAGTCCGGGTGGATCACCGTCTCTGCGGCCACGCCCACGGCCATGACGCCCAGCACCGAGGCCAGCACCACGCCGAAAATCGAGTTTACCCTGAGGTCGCTCATGCGAATCCCTGCCGCGTTCTTTCGCCGGAAAGGCGCCTTATGGCCTGCGTCGGCGCGGCCCTCAAGCCGCCGATGCGACGCAGAGGCCGGTTCGCGCCCCTTGCGCGGCGAACCGCCGCACGGCAAGGCGGGACGCGCATGAACCCGATCGTCGTCATCCCCGCCCGCATGGCCTCCACGCGCCTGCCCGGCAAGCTGCTGGCCGCCTGGATGGTCGAGCTCGCCCGCCAGGCCGAGGCCGGGCCGGTGCTGGTGGCGGCGGCGGAGGAGGAAGTGGCTGAAGCCGCCCTCAAGGCGGGGGCGAACGTAGCCATGACGGACCCGGCGCTGCCTTCCGGCTCGGACCGGGTGCACGCCGCGCTCGAGGCGTTCGACCCCCAAGGCCGCTTCGACGTGGCGGTGAACCTGCAAGGCGACATGCCGACGATGGACGCGGCCGATCTGGCGCGCGCGGTGGCCGTGCTGGCGCGCGGCGCCGATATCGCCACTTTGGTTTCGCCTTCAGGCGATCCGGCTGATCGCGACAACCCCAACGTAGTGAAAGCGATCCGCGCCGCGGACGGGCGCTGCCTTGCATTCACGCGCGCGCCCGCGCCGTGGGGCGAAGGGCCGATCGAACGCCATGTCGGCATCTATGTATATCGGCGCGAGGCGCTGGCGCGTTTTATGGCCGCGCCGCCCTCCCCGCTTGAGCTGCGCGAGAAGCTGGAGCAATTGCGCGCGCTGGAAATGGGCATGAGCATCTACGCCGACGCGGTGGAAGTGTTTCCAAAAGGTGTCGATAGCCCCGCCGATCTTGAAGCCGCGCGCGCAATTCTTAGCGCGCGTTAGGAAGCGTGCGGCGCAGCATGCGATTTTTCTTTTTGCGTCCGTTTTCCGCAACGTCTGATTATCCCTTCCCACGCATTAGTGCGCGTCGTGACCGCGCTCGGCGCGGACGGGGGGAAGAGTATGAAGGCGTTGGCAATCATTGCGGCGCAGCTGCGCCTCGTGCGCGATCGCGCGTGGCGGCTGATCCAGGGCGCGAGCACCGTGCAGAAGCTGGCGCTGGCGTTCGCCTTGTTCTTGACGCCGCTGCTGTTCGTTGCGGGCAAGCTGAGCACGGAGCAACAACGCGCCGTGGACATCGCCCGCCAGGAGCAAGTCGGCGCGGCCTATCTGCGCAACGTCAATGAAGTGCGCGCCCAGCTCGATACGCAATTGCGCGCCTATCAGATGGGGCTTTCCGGAAATGAAAGCCTGATCGCCGCGATGCGGAATCTCGAATCCGCGCAAGCGCGCTTCGGCGCGGATTTGAACACCGCCAAGTGCGTCGGCCGCGCGCTGACGGCGATGCGCACCATGATGGCGAACCCCGCCGCGCGCGCCATGGCCGCCGACGCGGCCAAAGAAGCGCTCTCCGATCTGACGCGCCGCATCGCCGACAACGCGCACCTGATGCGCGATCCAGAGCGCGCCAGCCATTTCCTGATCGACCTGGTGCATCAGCGCACCGAGCAGCTGACGCGCGACTCGCGCGATCTCTCGGCCGAGGCCGGGCGCGCGTTCGCCCAGCGGCGCCTCAGCGAAAGCGATGGCGCGCTTTTGATGCGCCAAGCCGCCGTGCTCGAGCGCGGCCTGCGCGAGCTTGGCCGCGTCACCGATGAAATCGCCGCCAGCGACGCGCGCGTGGAGGCGGCGATCGCCCCGGCTGCCGTCGCCGCGATGGCCAATATGACGGCGTACCTGGACGCCGCCCGAGACGCGCTGGCGGATCGCCGCGCCGACATGAACACGCTGATCGCCACCGAAGCGGGCGCACACGCCGCGCTGGGCGCGCTTTCCGCGCGCGCTAGCACCGAGCTTGAGCGCGCGCTGCGCGAGCGGGCCGACCGCCTCGTCTGGGAGCGCAGCGCCACGTTGCTGTGGGCGAGCTTCTTGTTCATCGGCGTGCTGGCGATCGTGGTGATCATGCTGCGCGTGGGGCTGGTGGCGCCGATCAAGTCGCTCTCGCAATCGATCCGCACCATCGCCGACGGGCGTTATGACGAAGACATCCCGGCGCTGAAGCGGCGCGATGAAATCGGCGCGATGGCGCAGGCGCTGGACGTGCTGCGCGAAGCCGCGCAGGCCAAGATCGCCGCCGACGCCGCGCGCGCTTCGGCCGAAAGCGCCAACCGCGCCAAATCGCAATTTGTCGCCAATATGAGCCACGAACTGCGCACGCCGCTGAACGCCATCATTGGCTACGCGGAAATTCTCACCGAGGATTCCGAAGATCGCGGCGATGACGCCGCCATCGCGGACCTCGCGCGGATCAATATGTCGGCGCGCCATCTTTTGGCGCTGATCAACGATATTCTCGATCTCTCGAAGATCGAGGCGGGGCGGATGGATGTGCTGGCCGCGCCGGTCGATCCTTCGGCCATCGCCGAAGAAGCGCTCGACACCGCCGATCCGCTGGCGAAGAAGAATTCCAATACGCTGCATGCCGAGATCGCCGACATCGGCGAAGGCTTCATCGATGCGCAAAAGCTGCGCCAATGCCTGCTCAATCTGCTTTCCAACGCGTGCAAGTTCACCAAGGGCGGGGAAGTTCGCTTTTCCATGCACGGGGAAGAACACAATGGCGCGGCGCGGCTTGTGTTCAATGTGCGCGACACCGGCATCGGCATCAGCGAAGAAGAAATGGCGCGCCTGTTCCAGCCGTTCGAGCAAGCGAACGCCACCGTCTCGCGCCAATTCGGCGGCACCGGGCTTGGCCTCATGATCACGCGCCGCATGGCGCAGATGATGGGCGGGGACGTTTCCGTGAGCAGCGAACTGGGCAAAGGCGCCACGTTCACGCTGTGGATCCCGCAATTCTACAAAGGCTTCGGCGCGCACGATGAGCGCGAAGCCGGCGCGCGCGTGGGGCCGGCCGATGCGCCGCTGGCGCTGGTGATCGACGATGAAGCCAATGCGCGCGACCTCGCCATCCGGGCGTTGACGCAGCTGGGCTTTGCAGTGCAAGGCGCGCGCACTGGCACTGCCGGCATCGAACTGGCCAAGAGCGAAAAGCCGAACCTCATCATTCTCGACATCAACCTGCCCGACCGCAATGGCTGGGGCGTGATCTCCGACCTGATGCGCGATCCGGAAACGGCTGCGACGCCGATCATCGTGCTGTCGATCGAAGAAGACCGGCGCCGCTCGATCAGCCTCGGCGCGGCCGAGCATCTGGTGAAGCCGGCGACGCGCGAAGCGCTGTGCGCCGCCGCGATGCGCCTGGCGCGCAGCCAGCCCGCGTTGGTGGAACACGAAGCAGAGGTGCGAAAGACCGCTTAGCCCGGGAAAAGTTGCAAGCCGATGCTGACGATGGAGCCATCCATCAACGCCACGCAGCGCAGGCTTTCCATGCCCTGCACGTAGCAGAAGAGCGGGGCGTTCTGTTCGCGCACCGAGAGGTAAGACGCGCGATCCACGCCCTCGTCCGGATAGAACGGAAACTCCCCGCTTGCGGGCGCTTCCGCGCCGGTGGGCCAATCGGGCAAGGCGGCGGTGGTTGGCATCGCGGCGGCGGCGGGATCGGTCCATTCGCCCAGCGCGGTTTGCATCGCGGCGCGATCGGCCGCGCCGGCCAACACCATCACCTCGCCCGCGAAGTGCGTTTCCGCGTAGAGCGGCGCGCCGGAGCTATCGCGGATGATCAGCGTAGCCACCGCACGGTCGCAGCCAGGGCCTTGGGCGGACGCTTCGATCGAGAGCGCCTGATCGCCGGCGTTCCAGACATGCGCGGCGCGCACATCGCAGCCCGCCGCGAGGCTGCCGCCCTCGGGCGCGCAAGCCATCGCCAGCGCCGCGGCGGCGCAGATCGCAAACACACGCATGAACCTTCCTCCCCGGTCGGAGCAGCCTAGCGCGCGAGCTCTGCCCGCGCCAGCGCGCCGACATCCTGCAGAGCGCCGGTGGCGATCTTGGAATAGGCGGTGAAATTGAGCCCGCCATGCATCAGCGCAGGATATTTGCGCTCGCTCACGTCAACGCCGGCGCGGCGCAGCGCGTCGATAAAAGTTTTCACGTCCGCGCGCACCGGATCCATCGGCCCGCCGCCGGCGACGATCGTGGGCGGGGCGGCGCTAAGATCAAGATCAAGCAGCGAGGGCAAATCCTCCCCGCCCAGGCTGCGCGCGATGTAAAGGCACGCCACGCGGCCGAGGAAACGGAAATTGCGCAACTCCTCCGCCGCCCAAAGCGAATCCTGCACATGCACCAGCGGGTAGAGCAGGATTTGCAGCGCGGCCGCACCTGGCGTTTGCGTGTTGAGCTCAAGGCCCATGCGCGCGGCGAGATAAGCGCCGGCGCTATCGCCGGCGAGCGCGATGGCGCCGCCCGGCGCGCCGAAGCGCGGGGCGTTGGCCAACGCCCAAGCGCACGCGGCGCGCGCATCCTCGATCTGACCGGGAAAACGCGTCTCCGGCGCGAGGCGATAACCGACCGACAGCACCCGCCCCTGCGAAGACTTGGCGAGCCAAGAACAGATGGAATCGTGCGTATCGATATCGCCGCAGACGAAACCTCCGCCATGAAAGAACACAATCAGCGGCAGATCGAGCGCGGCTTCGGCCTCGAAATAGCGGGCGCGCAGCGGGCCTTGGGCGCCCGGGATTTCCAGCTCCTCCACCCGCGCCAGCGGCGCGGCGCGCGCGGCGGGCACGGCCAGGAGCGTGCGCAGGCCGCGCCGGGCTTGCGCCAAAATCGCGCTCTCAAGGCTTTGGCTCATGCTCATGAGGCGACGCCCCTATTCCTTGGCGGCGGCTTAAGCTACCCACGCCCCGCTATGAACGATCATGTTGGCATTCAGCGCATCGCCTTCCAGGGCGAACTCGGCGCCAATTCACACATCGCCTGCCAAGAGGCGCACCCGGGGTTTGAGCCGCTGCCATGCGCCAGCTTCGAGGATGCGTTCGCCGCCGTGAGCGAGGGCCAGGCGCGCTACGCCATGATCCCGGTGGAAAATTCGCTGTTCGGCCGCGTGGCCGACGTGCACCATCTTTTGCCGGAAAGCGGGCTCTATATCGTCGGCGAGCGCTTCGTGCCGATCCGCCATCAGCTGCTCGGCTTGGCCGACGCGACGCTTGAAGGGCTGAAAGCCGTGCGCTCGCATCCGCAGGCGCTGGGCCAATGCCGCAAGCTGTTGCGCGAGCTGGGCGTGGCGGCGGTGAAAACCGCCGACACCGCGGGCGCGGCGCGCGAGATCGTGGAGCTGGGCGACCCAA
>DAOMPU010000004.1:0-29612 GCA_035444925.1 Terricaulis sp.
TGATGTCGGGCACGGAGACGCCAAGCGCGGCGGCGGCGTGCTGATCGATCTCAAGGTGAAGCTGGGCGGTGTCTTCCATGCCGTTGGGGCGCACTTGTATAAGCTTGTTGTTCTGCGCGGCCATGCCCAGCAATTGGTTGCGCACGCCGAGGAATTCCTCGCGCGAAAGGTTGGCGACATTCACCAGCTGCATATCGAAGCCGGTGGAGATGCCCAGCTCCGAAACAGCCGGCGGCAGCACGGGGAACACCATCGCGTCTCGAATCTGGCTCACCGCGCCGAACGTGCGCCCGACGATGGCGGCCGCGTGATCGCGAGGCCCGCGTTCGCTCCAATCCTTGAGCTGGATGAACATGAGGCCCTGGTTCTGGCCCGCGCCGGCGAAGCTGAAGCCGGCCACCGCGAACGCGGAGCTGACGCCCGGCTCTTCATTGAGCAGATAATTCTCCACTTGGCGCATCACCGCGGAGGTGCGCTCCATCGAGGCGCCGGTGGGCAATTGCACGATGGTGATGAAGAAGCCCTGGTCTTCCTCCGGGAAGAACGATGAGGGCAGGCGCGCGAACAGGAGGCCGAGCGCCACCAGCATCGCGGCGTAGATCGCCAGCACGCGCTTGCCGGCCTTGGGCGCGAGCGTGCGGCCAAGGATGCCTTGATAGCGCGTCGAGAGCCATTCGAGGCCGGTGTTGAAACGCGAGAAAAGCCCGCCGATGCGCGAGCCCTCGCGGCGCGGCGGCTCATGGCGCAGCAGCGTCGAGGTCAACGCCGGGATCAGCGTCATCGCCATCAGCACCGAGAGCGCCATCGCCGAAACGATGGTGATGGAGAATTGGCGATAGATCACGCCGGTGGAGCCGGGGAAGAACGCCATCGGGATGAACACCGCCGAAAGCACAAGCCCGATGCCGATCAGCGCGCCGGTGATCTGATCCATCGATTTCTTGGTGGCTTCCTTCGGCGATAACCCTTCCTCGCGCATCACGCGCTCGACGTTCTCAACCACGACGATGGCGTCATCGACCAGAAGGCCGGTCGCCAGCACCATGGCGAACATGGTGAGCGTGTTGATGGAGAAGCCGAACACCGCCAGCACGCCGAACGTGCCGAGCAGAACGACCGGAACAGTGATCGTCGGAATGATGGTCGCGCGCCAGCTCTGCAAGAACAGGAACATGACGAGGAAGACGAGCACGACCGCTTCGGCCAGCGTCTTCACCACTTCTTCGATCGACTTTTTGACGAACGGCGTGGTGTCGTACGGGAAGTTGACGGCGATGCCGGACGGGAAGTTCGGCTCCAGCTCGGCGATGGTCTGGCGCACGCGCGCGGCCGTATCCACGGCGTTGGCGCCGGAGGCGAGGCGGATGGCGATGCCGGTGGCGGGCTGGCCGTTGAAGCGGCTGTCGAAGCCGTAGTTTTCCGAGCCGAGCTCGACCGTGGCGACATCGCCAAGGCGCAGCGCCGAGCCGTCCGACAGCGTACGCAGCAGGATGTCGCGGAATTGCTCGGGCGTTTGCAGCAACGATTGCGCGGAGACGGTGGCGTTGAGCTGTTGGCCTTCAACGCTCGGCAGGCCGCCGATCTGGCCGGCGAAACTTCTGCGTTCTGCGCGCGAATGGCGGCGGCGATGTCGCCGGGGGTCAGCGAGAAGGCTTGTAGTTTGGCGGCGTCAAGCCAGATGCGCATCGCGTACGAGGCGCCGAACAATTGCGCCTGGCCCACGCCCTCCACACGCGAGAGGCGGTCTTGCAGCACGGAGGCCGCGTAGTCCGCGAGGTCGGTGGCGTTGATGTCGGGCGACTCGGAAATGAGGCCGACGATCATCAGGAACGAGCTGGCGGATTTGGTGACATTCACGCCCTGCTGCTGCACGACCTGCGGCAGCATCGGCAGCGCGTTCTGAACCTTGTTCTGCACCTGCACCTGGGCGATGTCGGGATCGGTGCCTTGCTCGAACGTCAGCGTGATGGAGGAGGAGCCCGAGGCGTCGCTCGAGGCGCTCATGTAGCGCAGATTGTCGATGCCCTGCATCTGGCGCTCGATCACCTGGGTGACCGTGTCCTCCACGGTTTGCGCGGAGGCGCCAGGATAGGTCGCGCTGATCGTGACGCTGGGCGGGGCGATCTCGGGATATTGAGAAACCGGCAGCGTGAACACCGCCAGCGCGCCCGCAAGCGCGATCACGATCGCGACGACCCATGCGAAGATGGGGCGCTCAATGAAAAAACGAGCCATGTGGGATTAGCCTTGCCGGCCGCGGAGCGTTTCGAGCGCGCCCTGCTGTTGCGGGGGTTGAGTGGCGGCGGCGGCGGTGGCTTGCGCGCCGGGGCGCACGCGCTGGGCGCCTTCAACGATGATCCGATCGCCCGGATTGAGGCCCGAGAGCACGACCCAGCGGTCGCCCGACGTGGCGCCCGTTTCCAGCACGCGTTCTTCGACCACGTTGTCCTTATTAAGGACCAGCGCCACCGCTTCGCCGCGCGCATTGCGCGAGACGCCGCGTTGTGGCGCGAGGATCGCGTCAGGATCAACGCCTTGCGAAACTTCCGTCACGAACATGCCGGGCAGCAAAGTGCGGTTGGCGTTCGGGAAGAGCGCGCGCAGACGCACGGCGCCGGTGTTCTGGTTCACCGTGATGTCGGAGAATTGCAGCGTGCCTTCGACCGGATAGGCCGTGCCGTCTTCCATGATCAGGCGCACCGTGCTGCGCCCGTTCTCGACGCCCTGCGCGGCCAGCGCATTGCGCAGGCGCAGCAGATCGCCGCTGGATTGGCTCATATCGACATAGACGCGGTCAATCTGTTGGATCACCGCGAAGGGCGCCGCTTGCGCGGGGGTCGCCAGCGCGCCCGGCGTCACCGAGGAGGCGCCAATAATGCCGCTGATGGGAGCCGTGACGCGCGTGTAGCCGACGGCGATGCGGGCGTTTTGCAGCGCGCTCGCTGCCGCATCGGCGGCGGCGCGGGCGTCGTCATATTCTTGCTGGCTGACGGCGTTGATTTCGAGCAGGCGCTGGTAGCGCTCGTAACGCGCGCGCGTTGACGCAGCGTTAGCCTGCGCGCCCGACAGATCGGCCTGGGCCGGGCCCGGGTCGATCTCATAAAGCAGCTGACCGGCGCGGACCGTCGCGCCTTCTTCAAAGCGGCGGCTACGAACGATGCCCCCAATCTGAGGACGCACTTCCGAGATCTGATAGGCGCTCACGCGCCCCGCCAAGCGGATGGTGACTTCGTGCGCCTCGGGGGCGATTTCCACAACGCCGACTTCCGGTGGCGGGGGCGCGCCGTCTTGGGCGTTGGAGCCGCCGCAGCCGGCCAGGCCCACGGCCAGCGCCAGCGTCAGACCCGCCAGGCCTGTGCTTCGAACTTTCATACCCAATTCCCCGCAGCTTACCGGCTCTTTAACTTAGCCTGTAGAAACAACACATAAAACGTGAGAATGAACGTTCACTCTCTGCGCGCTGGACATGTGGCGGAAATTGCTTCACGTCAAGTGTACGCCCGGATGAATTTTTCGAGATTGGTTCAATCTTCATGAGCATTGCCCCGGAAGACACAGAGCTGAGCCGCGCCGACTTGCGCCGGGCGCAGGTGCTGGACGCCGCCGTGCTGTGCTTTGGCCGCTCCGGGTTCCACGGCGCCTCGATGACCGACATCGCCGCCGAAGCCTCGATGAGCGTGGGCCAGATTTACCGCTACTTCGCTAACAAAGAGGCCATCATCGCTTCGATCGTCGCGCGCGACATGGCCGAGGCCGCCAAGCTGATGGAAGAAATGCGCGTCAGGGGCGGGGATCCGGTCGAAGAGCTCGTCGCGGTCATGCGGTATAAGATGGAGCACCTTGATGATCCGGTGCGCACCGCGCTTTCGCTGGAAATCCTAGCGGAGGCGGCCCGCAACCCGCGGGTGGCCGAAATCGTACGCGACGCGGACCAGATGGGCCGCGCCTGGCTGCGTGAGCTGCTGCTGCGTGATGGCGGATCGCAGGAATGCCTCGAAGCGCGCATGGATATGGTCGGCGTGATGATCGAGGGCTGGACGTTGCGCCTGGTGCGCAACCCCCAGGTCGATCGCGAGGCCTACCTCACCTCATTGCGCGAAATGCTGCGCCATTTGTTTGGCGTCGGTGGAGCCGAGTGCTGCGGCTAAAGGTTTGCCGCTTTAGCCGAATTTCGCCTATACGGGCGGTCGAGTCATGGCCGTTGACCTGCCCCGGACCCAGCGCCCGCGCGCCGCGCCCGCGCCGGCCCATTGGGCCGCCCTGCGTGAGCGCGGCGCGGCCTGGGGGCCTGCGGCGCTAGGCTTTGTCTATCGCATCTTCGGCCGCGGTTTTTGTGTGGCCGCCATGGCCCCCGTGATCCTCTATTTCTTCGCAACCGGCGCGCGTCAGCGTCGCGCTTCGGTTGCGTACTTGCGTCGGGTGTGGGCGTTTAGCGGGCGGGCCGGGCGGCCTGGCCTTTGGCAGGCGTGGCTGCATTTCTTTGCGTTCGGCGAATCCCTGGTGGATCGCTTCGGCGCCTGGATCGGCCAGGTGGACCGCGCCAACGTCGATGAAATCGATGGCGGCGCGTTCGATGCAATGCGCGCGGACCCGCGCGGCACGTTGATCCTTTCCGCCCATGTCGGCGCCACCGAGATCGTGCGCGCCATCGCCTCGCGCCACCAGAAGCGGCCGATCTCGATCGTGATCCACTCGCCGCACGCCGCCGGCTACAACCAGCTGATCCAGCGTTTCGCCCCGCAGAGCCAGGTCTCGCTCATTCAAGCGGCGGAATTCGACATCGCTGCCGCCATGCGCATCTCCGCGGCGATTGAGCGCGGCGAATGGGTGGTGATGATGGCCGATCGCCTGCCGGTCAGCGGGGGCGGCGAGGGGCGCTCGATCGTCGTGGACTTCCTCGGCGCGCCGGCGCCCTTGCCCCAAGGGCCGTTCGTGATGGCGGCGGCGCTGCGCTGCCCGGTCTATACGCTCTTCTGCGTGCGGCGCAGCGGGCGCTACAAGGCGGACGTGGCTTTGCTTTCCGATGGCGTCGCGGCGCCCAAAGCGCAGCGCCAAGCTGCGCTATCGGCCTTGGTCGGCGGCTATGCCAAAGCGCTGGAGGAGCTGCTGCAGAGCGCACCCTACCAATGGTTCAATTTCTATGATTATTGGCGCGAACAAGGGGACGGCGGGGCGCGCACACGTGACGGAAAAGACGCAGAAGATTGACCTGGGCGAAGCCGCGCTCGGCGTCGGCGAGGTATGGCGCCTGGCCGGCCAGCGCGCCGTTCCTGGGCTGAGCGAAGCCGTGCTCGCGCGCGTGGGCCGTTCGGCCGCGCATGTCGAAAACATGCTTGCGCGCGATGGGGTGATCTACGGCGTCACCACCGGGTACGGCGATAGCGTCACGCGCGGGGTGCCGCCCGAATTGGTGCCCGAGCTGCCGCTGCACCTATCGCGCTTCCATGGCTGCGGCATGGGCCGCTTCCTGACCCCGTTTGAAACGCGCGCGGTGATGGCGGTGCGTCTGGCGGCGCTGCTGCGCGGCTGGTCGGGCGTTTCCGCCGATCTCGTCACGCTGCTCAACGAGATGATCAAGCGCGACATCCTTCCGCTGATCCCGGCCGAAGGCTCCGTCGGCGCCTCGGGCGATTTAACGCCGCTCAGCTATATTGTCGGCGCGCTGGTGGGCGAGCGCGATGTGCTGTTCGAAGGCCGCAAAATGGTCTCCGCCGCCGCCTTCGCCGAGTGCGGCCTCAAGCCGATCAAGCTGCGCCCGAAAGAGGCGCTTGCGGTGATGAACGGCACGGCGGTGATGACCGGCCTTGCCGCCATCGCCTATGTGCGCGCCGAAGGCCTCGCGCGCCTCTCCACGCGCCTCACCGCGATGGCGTCAATGGCGCTTTTGGGCAATCCCAAACACTTCGATCCGCGCCTCAGCCTGGCCAAGCCGCACGCGGGCCAAGGCCGCGTCGCCGCGCGCATCGCGGCCGATCTTGCGCAATTTGAGAAACTGCACGCGCCCACGCGCCTGCAGGATCGCTACTCGATCCGCTGCGCCCCGCACGTGCTTGGCGTGCTGGAAGATATGCTGGCGCCGTTCAAGGCGATGATCGAAATCGAGATCAACAGCGCCAACGACAATCCCTTGTTCGATCCCGAAACCGGCGACGTGCTGCACGGCGGCCATTTCTACGGCGGCCACATCGCGTTCGCGATGGACAGTTTGAAAAATCTGGTGGCCAACGCCGCCGACCTGATGGATCGCCAGTTCGCGCTGCTGGTGGATACGCGCTTCAACAACGGCTTGCCCTCCAACCTTTCGGGCGCGAGCGGGGAGCGTGCGCCGATCAATCACGGCCTCAAGGCCGTGCAGATCGCCGTCTCCGCCTGGACCGCCGAAGCGCTGAAGAACACCATGCCCGCCAGCGTGTTCTCGCGCTCGACCGAGTGCCACAACCAAGACAAAGTCTCGATGGGCACGATCGCCGCGCGCGATTGCATCCGCGTGCTGGAATTGACCGAGCAGGTCGCCGCCGCGCACGTGATCGCCTGCGCGCAGGGGCTCAAGCTGCGCCTGAAGCAGGGCGAGTTGAACGCCGGCATGATCCCGGCCGGCGTCGCCGAGCTGATGGAAATTGCGCCGCTGATCGAAGAGGACGCCCCGCTCGACAAGCGCCTGGCCGAGCTCACCGCCGCGATCGCGCGCCGCGATTGGCGCCTCGATTGGCCGGGCGATGCGGAGGCGGCCGAATGAAGGCGATCGTCAGCGCTTCCGCCGAAGCTGTGCCGCAATTCTATGATCTCGATCCGCTTAACATCGTCTGGCACGGCAATTATCCGAAATATCTGGAGCTCGGCCGCTGCGCGTTGATGGACAAGATCGGCTATGGCTATTCGGAAATGGCCACCTCCGGCTTTGTGTGGCCTTTTATCGATTACCGGATGCGTTATGCGCGCCCGATGCGGCTCAATACGCCCGTGCGGATCACAGCGGGGATTGTGGAATGGGAAAGCATGATGCGCATCGTCTATACGATCGCAGAAGTAGAGAGCGGCGAGCGCGTTATGCGCGCCAGCTCTTCGCAGGTCGCGGTCAGCATCGAGAGCAACGAGATGCAATGGCAATCGCCCGCGGCATTCTTGGACAAGCTCACGCCGTTTTTGCCGCCCTCGTCCTGACATTTTCCGGCGCGGCTTATGCCCAATGCGCCGATCCGATGCGGCTTAGCGCCGAATACGGCGTCTTCAGCTTTGTGCAAACGCGCCATTTGAGCGGCGTGCGCGCGCCTTTGGTGTCGCGTGGGCAGGCGGTCGTGGCGCAAAACCGCATCGATTGGCGCGTCACCCAGCCGCTCGACATTCTCACCGTGATTACGCCCGGCGGCATTACGCAATCGGTGGAGGGCGGGCCGCCCCAGCGCATGGGCGGGCAGGGCGATGCGTTTCTTTCCAGCGCCGGCCTGCTCAATCTGCTGGCGGGCGATCTTTCGGCCATGACGAATTACTATGACATCGCCCGCGTTCCCGGCGGCGCGGCGGGCGCCTGGCGCGTGCGGCTGACGCCGAAATCGGCGTCGATGGCGCGGTTTGTGAGTTCTATCGAGGCGGGCGGCTGCGAGCGCGTGTCCAATGTCGAAGTGCGCCAGGCTAATGGCGATCGCATGGAAATCGCGCTGAGCCCAGCGGGGAATTAAGCGCGCATGCGCCATTGGGGGGGCATTTTCTGCGCTATTTGGATCGCGCTCGCGTGCGCGATCATCGGCGTGCGCAGCCAAGGCGGGCGCGCCTTCGATGCCGATATTCAAAACATGCTGCCGCGCACGGCGTTGGAGCCGGTGGTGCGCGCCGCCATCGCGGACGCGAGCCAAGCCTCCGGCGCGCGCGTGGCGGTGCTGATTTCGGGCGAGGATTACGCCCGCGTGAGTGAAGCGCGCACCGATCTGCAAGCAGCGCTCGCCGCCACTGGCCTCTACGCGCCAGACGCCGCGACCGGCGAAGAGGCCGCGCGCTGGATTTACGCCAACCGCAATCAGCTGATGTGCGAAGCTGATCCCGCGCGCTTCAGCGCCGATGCGGTGATTGCGCGCGCGGATGCGCTGCTCTATTCGCCGCTCGCGCCGGTTTCTGGCGAGATGCTGGCGCGCGATCCGTTCCTGCTGACGTTGCAATTGGCGCAATGCCTCTCGCCGCAAGCGGGCGCGCCGGCGGGCGATGCGGCGTTGGTGTCCGGCGTGCTCAGCGCTTCGGCGTTTCGCATCGATGTGCAGGACGCGATCACCGCCGCTTACGATGATTGGCGCGCGCGCTGGAGCGATGTTTCCGCCGCACGCGCGGGCGCGGTGTTTTTCGCCGAGCAGGGCGCGCGCCGTGCGCGCCAGGAAATCGCGCTGATCGGCGGCATTTCGAGCATCGTCATCATCGCGCTGATGCTGGCGTGCTTTCGCCGCCCCAACGCAATCATCGGCACAGTGGCGGCCACCACGGCGAGCCTTGCCGGCTCGCTGGCGGCGGCGCTCGTGGTGTTTGAGAGCGTGCATGTTTTGGTGTTCGTGTTCGGCTCGGCGCTGATTGGCATCACCTCGGATTATTCGCTGCACTATCTCGCCACCGGCCCGCAGACCAATTGGGCGCCGGCGCGTGAGCGCATTCAGCGCGTGGCGCGCCCGCTGGCGGTGTGCGCGCTGGCGACGGCGCTGGGCTTTGCCGGGCTTGGCCTATTTGGCGTCGCGATCTTTCAGCAAGTTGCGGTGTTTTCCGTCGCCGGGGTGCTGACGGCGTGGTGGTTCACGCTCACCATCTTGCCGCTGATGGATCAGCGTGCGCGCGACCCCGAAAAGCACGCGGCGTGGTGGGTCAAGCTTGAGCGCCCGTTTCTGGCCTTCCGCTGGACCAAGGCGCACGCGATAGGCGCCGCGGCGTTAGGGGCGCTGATCATTCTTTGCGGCGTGCTGCGCTTTGCGGTGCTGGATGACGTGCGCCAGTTCCAGCCGCGTTCGGAAGAACTGGCGGCCGAAGAAAGCGCGCTGCGCGAGGCGTTGGGCTTTTCGGCCTCGCCGGTGTTTTTGCTTTCCTACGGCGCCAGCGCTGACGAGGCGCGCGCGCGCGAAGAGGGCGTGTTGGCCACCTGGCCGCAGGCGGCGGTGCGCGATGCGTTCGCCGTCAGCCGGTTCGATCCCTCGGCGGCGCGCCGCGCGGAGAACGAAGCGATCCTGCAGCGCGAGCTTTATGCGCCGCATCTGCGTGCGCGGCTGGAAGCGCTCGGCGTCACGCCCGCCGGGGGTGAAGCGCCGCCGCCGGCGCTCCCGTCCATGCTGACGCCCCTGGAAGGCGAGGCGTCGGGGCGTCGCTTTCTTGTGGCGCCGCTTGGCCCGCAAGCGGCCGCGCAGCGCGTGGACGGCCCAGGTGCGGTGCTGGTTGACCCTGCGGCGCGTTATTCTCAAGCCTTCGCCAGCTTTCGCGCGCAGGCCGGCTGGGCGGTGGCGGCGGCTTTTGGCGCGTGCGCGCTGCTGGTTTTGGCGCTTTATCGGCGCTGGCGGGCGCTCACCGTGCTGGCCGCCCCCGCGGCTGGCGTGCTGATCGGCCTGGCGCTGCCTTCGGCGCTGGGAATGCCGGTTTCGTTTTTCTCTATCGCCGCGCTGTTTGTGGTGATCGGCGCCGGCGTCGATCACTCGGTTTTCCTGTTTGAAGCTGCGGAAACCGATGGCCAGCCCAAGGAGCTTATTGTGTTCCTGGCGGCGTTGACGACAATCCTGTCGATGGGGCTTTTGGGCCTCAGCGGCGCCTATCCGGTCGCTAGTTTCGGCGTTGTTGTGGCGGCGGGCGTCACAGCGGCGTATGTAGCCTCGTTTATGCCCGCTCGGGTTCGCAGGAGAAGCGTTCGTGCAGACAACCAAGACTGACGTCGTCATCATTGGCGCGGGCCCCGCCGGCGCTGTCGCGGCCGCGCTGCTGGCGCAGAAGGGCTACAAGGTCGAGGTGCTGGAGCGGCAATATTTCCCGCGCTTCTCGATCGGCGAAAGCCTTTTGGCGCAATCGATCGAATACATCGATCAAGCCGGCTTGCTCGAAGATGTGAACGCGCACGGCTTCCAATACAAGGATGGCGCAGCCTTCCACCTGAACGGCGAAACCACCTCGATCTATTTCCCGGATAAGAGCGCGCCCGGCCCTTCCACCACCTTCCAAGTGATGCGCGCGGATCTGGATGACATTCTCGCCAAGGGCGCCGCCAAGAAGGGCGCCAACATCCATTTCGGCCAGGAAGTCGTCGGCTTTGAGAGCGACGAGAACGGCGTGCGCGTCAACGTGAAGGACGATAAGGGCGGCGCGCGCATTATCGAAGGCCGCTTCTGTCTCGATGCGTCGGGCTTTGGCCGCACCTTGTCGAAAATGCTGAAGCTCGAAACCCCTTCGGACTTCCCGAGCCGCCGTGCTGTTTACATGCAGGTGAAGGACAATATCAGCGATCCCGAGTACGACCGGAACAAGATTTTGGTTTCGATTCACCCCGAGGACAAGACGATCTGGTATTGGCTGATCCCGCTGAAGGATGGCATCTCCTCGATCGGCGTCGTCGGTTCGCAGGAGGCGATCGAAAAGGCAGGCGCCACCGATCACGAGCGGCTCTGGAATATGATCAAGGCCGTGCCGTACAAAGAAAAGCTGCTGGCGAACGCCGTGGAGCACCGCCCGGCCGCCACCATTGTCGGCTACGCCTGCAACGTGAAAAGCCTCTATGGGCCCGGTTACGCGCTGCTTGGCAACGCGGCGGAATTCCTCGATCCGGTGTTCTCTTCGGGCGTCACCATCGCGTTCAAATCCGCGCACCTAGCCACCAATCTGATCGACCGCCAGTTCAAAGGCGAAGCGGTGGATTGGGAAACCGAGTTCTCGAAGGAGCTTTACGTCGGCATCGACACCTTCCGCGAATGCGTGGACGCATGGTATCGTGGCTCGCTGCAAGACATCATTTTCAAGCGCCCGAAAGAGATCAACGACGTGACGCGCCAGCTCACTTCGGTGCTGGCAGGCTATGCGTGGGATCGCAGCAATTTGTTTGTGAAGTCGCCGCGGCGCACGATGGATACAGTTGAGCGATGGTGCAACGGCTTCTCGTAAGCGCGGCGCTCGCGCTGGCGCTGGCGGCCTGCAACGGCGAGCGCCCGCCCGAAGGCCCTGGTGGGCCGCGCGCCAACATCGCACGCGACGTGACGGTCGAGCTGCCGGTGCTGCCGGGCTATCCCGAGGCGCGCACCTATCAGCAGATTCTGCGCGCGCGCTATGGTTGGCGCTCGGCCACGCTGGAAACGGTGCTGGCGCTTGGGCCTGAGGCGGTTGAGGTTGTGCTCACCGTCCCGGGCGGGCCGCGCGTGGCCACGGTGCGCTGGAACGGCGATGGCGTCAGCGTCGATCGCACGGTGTTTACCCCGCCCGATCTCGCGCCGGAAAACATGATGGCTGATCTCTTCATCGCCTATTGGCCTGAAGAGGCGGTGCGCGAAATTTTGCCGGCGGGCGTTCGGCTTGATGTTGAGGATAGCGGCGCACGCTTTGTGCGCCGCGGCGATGAAGTGATCCTCGCGATCACGCCCGATGCGGAAAATCCGCGCCGGCTCAATATCCGCAATGAATTGCTGAATTACGATCTCAACATCGATAGCCAGGCCGTGGAATGAGCGCCGCGCCGGTTTTTATCCACGATTTCTCCGTCGCGTGCGCTTTGGGCGATGATGCAGAGAGCGTAGCCGAGAATTTGTTTGCGCCGGCGCCGCCGCTATTGCGTGATCGCGCGAAGCTAAGCGACGGGCGCGAAACGCCGGTCGGCCGCGTGCAGGCGCTGGGCGCGCCCGCGCACGAAACGCGCACCAACCGCATTATCGCGCACGCTTATCAGCCGCTCGCCCCCGCCATCGAGGCCGTGCGCGCACGCTATGGCGCGGCGCGCGTGGGCGTGGTGCTGGGCGGCTCGGTTTCGGGCATCGGCGAAGGCGGCGATGCGGCGCGCGCGCGCTTGGCTAGCCAGCCTTGGCCCGCGCACTTCACGCTGGAGCGCCAGCAGCTCGGCGATGGCGCGCGCTTTTTGGCCGAACTCGCGGGCGCCGAGGGGCCGGCTTACGTGGTCTCCACCGCATGCACGTCCGGCGCGCGCGCGCTGGTTTCCGCTGCGCGTTTGCTTCAGGCGAATTTGTGCGACGTGGTGATCTCCGGTGGCGCGGATGCGCTGTGCGAACTCACACTCAACGGCTTCGCCGCGCTTGAAGCCATCTCCGTCAAGCAAAACAACCCGATGAGCGCCAATCGCGACGGGCTCAATCTTGGTGAAGGCGCCGGGCTTTTCATCGTCTCGCGCGAAGAGGGGCCGTTTCGCCTTGCGGGCTGGGGCGAAAGCGCGGATGGGCATCACATGTCCGCGCCCGATCCCGAAGGCGCGGGCGCGGAAGCGGCGATGCGCGGCGCGCTGGCGAAAGCGGGGCTGGAAGCTGACGCGATTGATTTCGTGCATTTGCACGGCACGGCCACGCCGCTGAACGATGCGATGGAATCCGGCGTCGTCGCCCGCGTGCTGGGGCTCGATACGCCCTGCGCCTCCACCAAGCCGCTCACCGGCCACACGCTTGGCGCCGCCGGCGCGGTGCAGGCCGCGCTTTGCCTGCTGGCGATGCAGCGCGGGCAGGCGCCGCCGCACATGTGGGACGGCGAACGCGACGCGGAGCTGGCGCACATCCGCCTCGCTGCGCCGGGTGAGCGGGCGCCGCTGAAGCACATCCTGAGCGCTTCCTATGCGTTCGGCGGCAACAACGCTGCGCTTCTGCTGGCCGCGTCATGATCGGTCCGCAACCTGCCGAAAAATGCACGCCGCACCGCGCGCCGATGCTGCTGATCGACGCGATGCTCGACGCCGAGGGCGTGGTGGCGCGCAGCGAAACCACGATCCGGCCGGACAACATCTTCTTCGCGCGCGGGCGCGGCGTGCCGGCTTACGTGGGCTTCGAATTCATGGCGCAGACGATCAACGCGTTCGACGGCTGGCGCCGCATCGAGCGCGGCAAAGCGCCGACGATCGGCTTCCTGCTCGGTTGCCGCGCCTATCGCTGCACGATCGACTATTTCGCCGAAGGCCAACGCTACATCACGGAAGTCAAATCGCTGCTGAAAAACCCCGACGACGAGATGGTGTCGTTTGAGTGCCGCATAGTGGATAGCGCCGGCGCGGAAGTGGCGAGCGCAATTGTCAACGCGTTCCGGCCCCACGATCCGGATGCATTCTTGAAAGCCCAGTTAGGCGCATGAGCCAACGTGACAATTCCAAACTGCCGGTGCTGGTCACCGGCGCCAGCAAAGGCATCGGGCGCGGCATCGCGCTGCGGCTTGGCGCGGCCGGCCATCCGGTCACCGTGCATTACGGCGCCGATCGCGCCGGCGCTGAAGCGACGGCTCAAGCGATCACGGATGCTGGCGGCGCCGCTGACGTGATGGGCTTTGACGTGCGCGACCGCGAAGCCACGCGCGCTGTTTTGGAAGCACGCTTGAAAAGCCATGGGCCGTATTGGGGCGTGGTGCTGAGCGCGGGCGTCACGCGCGACAACGCGTTTCCCGCCATCGACGATGCCGGCTGGGACGACGTGCTGCGCACCAATCTCGACGGTTTCTACAATGTGCTCCATCCGCTGACGATGCCGATGATCCGCCGCCGCGACGGCGGGCGCATTCTGGCGATCGCGTCGGTCTCCGGCGTGATGGGCAATCGCGGGCAGGTGAATTACAGCGCCTCCAAGGGCGGGCTGATCGCGGCCTGCAAGGCGCTGGCGATGGAGCTGGCCAGCCGCAAGATTACCGTCAACTGCCTCGCCCCCGGTCTGATCGAAACCGCGATGACCGGCGAGATTCCCGAACAGGCGATGGCCATGATCCCGATGCAACGCATGGGCAGCGTTGATGAGGTGGCAGGCCTTGCCGCCTTCCTCTTCACCGACGATGCAGGCTACATTACGCGCCAGGTCATAGGGATAAACGGGGGCCTGATTTGACGCGGCGCGTTGTCGTCACCGGCATGGCGGGGGTCACCGCCATGGGCCAGGATTGGCCCGAGATCGAGCGCCGCATGCGCGCGGGCGAAACCGGCACGCGCTATATCGAAGATTGGGTGCAGCTGAAGGATCTCACCTGCAAGGTCGGCGCGCCAGCGACATGGTTCAAGCACGAGGGATTTTATCCGCGCCAGAAGGGCCGCTCGATGGGGCGGGTCTCGGTGATCGCCGTCGATAGCGCCGAGCGCGCGCTGAAGGCGGCGGGCTTGCTGGAAGACCCGGTGCTGAAATCCGGCCGCGCCGGCGTGGCGTGCGGGTCTTCGTTCGGCTCCACGGCGCCGATCCGCGATTTCGTGGCGTTCCTGGAAACCGGCAAGGCCGGCGGCCTCAACGCCACGAGCTACATCCGCATGATGTCGCACACGACGCCGGTGAACATCGCGGTGACGTTCGGGCTCACCGGGCGCGTGATCACCACGTCTTCGGCCTGCACCTCCGGCTCGCAAGGCGTGGGCTACGGCTTCGAGACCATCCGCGCCGGCGATGCCGACATCATGATCTGCGGCGGCTCGGAAGAATTCTGCCCCACCATGGCCATGGTGTTCGATCGGCTTTACGCAACGAGTGCCGCCGCCAACGAGCACCCCGACAGCGCCTGCCGCCCGTTCGACGCGAGCCGCGACGGCATGGTCGTGGGCGAAGGCTCAGGCATGCTCATTCTGGAAGAGCGCGAGCACGCGCTCGCGCGCGGCGCCAAGCCGCTCGCGGAAGTGGTGGGCTACGCCACCAATTGCGATGGCGCGCACATCTCGCACCCCGAGGAAGCGACGCAAATCTGGGTGATGAAGCGCGCGATGGAAACGGCGGGGATCGACGCCTCGGCCGTCGGCTTCATCAACGGCCACGGCACCGCGACGGTCGCCGGCGATGTGGTTGAAAGCAACGCCACGAATGCGGCTTATGGCGATAAAGTGCTGTTCCACACCTTGAAAGGCCATTTCGGCCATTCGCTTGGCGCCTGCGGGGGCATCGAGGCGTGGCTGGCGATTGAGATGTTCAACACCGGCTGGATCGCGCCGATCGCCAATTTCAAAGAGAAGGATCCGCGCTGCAAGGATCTGGACTTCGTGGGCGAGGGCGGGCGCGAGATCGACGCTGAGTATTTCGTCTCCAACAATTTCGCCTTTGGCGGGGTCAACACCTCGCTCGTGTTCAAGCGCGCAAGCTAGCCAGCAGGAGCGGGGAATGGAAACGGCCAAGCGCTTGCTCGGGCTCGCTGTCGCGGCCGGGGCGCTCTCCCTCAACGTTGCGCACGCGCAGGAGCGTGAGCTGCCGATCCCTGATCCGTCCGCGCAAGCCAGCGAGGCGGGCGAAGCCGGTTCTTCGCGCGAGCAATTGCCTTTGTGGGAATTGCGTTTTGGCGCCTCGGCGCTCGCGGCGCCGGCCTATCCGGCCGCGGACCAGTATCAGGTGCGCGGCGTCGGCGCGCCGCTGTTCGTTTATCGCGGCGAACGCCTCCGCATCGGCGGCGATGAGCCCAACGCGGCGGCGCGCGCCATCGCCATTTCACAGCGCACGTTCGAGCTCGATCTCTCGGTCGATGCGGCCTACGGCGCAGATTCCAGCGAGATCGACGCACGCGCGGGCATGCCCGATCTCGACACGCAGCTCGAAATCGGCCCGCAGCTGACTATAAATTTGCAAGACACCGGCTGGACCGAAGAGGGCCGCCGCCGCCTGCGCCTGCTGCTGCCGGTGCGCCATGTCGGCGCCACCGATTTCAAGAATTACGAAGAACTCGGCTTCATCTTCCAACCCGCGCTCACCTACCGGCGCCAATTTGGCGGCGAGCGGATGATGAGCTTTTCGACCACCTTCGCGCTTACCTTCGCCACCGAAGGCGTGCACGACTATTATTACGGCGTCGATCCCGCCTTCGCCACGCCCACGCGCCCCGCTTACGAGGCCGAAGGCGGCTATCTCGGCGCGCACCTGCAATTCTCCGGGCGCACGGAAATCTTCAAGGACACGCACCTGTTCGTGACGTATCGGATGCGCTCGCTCGATGGCGCGGCCAATCAAGAGAGCTCGCTGCACCGGGAAAACCTCACGCACGCGCTTTCCGTTTCGCTGGTGTGGACGGCGATGCGCTCGCGCCAAGCTGCGCGCGACCGCGACTAGTCCATGCTTGATCCGATCGCCTTCACCTTGGCGGCGCTTGCGCTGCTCGCTGCGCCTGGGCCCACCAATACGTTGCTGGCCACCTCCGGCGCGGCGGCGGGGCTGGTGCGGTCGTTGACCTTATCGCTGGCGGCGGCGATCGGATATGTCGTCGGCACGCTGGCGGTGGCGGTCGTGCTGGCGCCGTTGGCGCAATCCTCGATCGGACTCAACATTGCGCTGCGCGTGGCGTGCGGGGCGTATCTGCTGTTCGCCGCGTGGCGGCTTTGGCAGGAGGCGAAAATCGTTCACGCCGAAGGCGCCGCCGTCAGCTTCCGTCGCATCCTGCTGGCGACTTCGCTTAATCCAAAGGGCATCGTATTCGCCACCATGATCGTGCCCCACCTTGCGCCGCTTCAGATGGAGGCGTTGCCTTACATGGCAGGGCTTGCGGGGCTCAGCGTGCTGGCGGCGCTCGCGTGGACGGCATTGGGCGCGAGCTTGCGTGCGGGCGCGGGGCTCAATTCCGCCTTGGCGCGCCGCGCGGGCGCGCTTGTGCTTGCGGTGTTCGCGCTGCTTGTGGGCGGCTCGGCGCTTACGGTGTGACGCCGCCGATCTCGCCTTCGGAAATTTCGATCTCGCCCAATTTATAGCAGAAACTGATGCGCCCGCGCGCGGCGTCGCGCTTCAGATGGAGCGTCACCCGCTCATTTGGCGCCAGCACGCGTTTGAACTTGAGCTTGGAGAGATTTGCGTCCGAAGGCGCTTGATCCCACAATTTTTGCGCAAGCAGAGCCGCGATATGCGCCTGCGCAACGCCGGGGAGGATGGGTCGATCGGGGAAGTGCCCGCTAAAAAAGACCAGCTCCGGCGCCAGCGTGAACGCGATCTCCGCTTCGGTTTCGCTTTGCGCGCGGATGTCGAGCGTCAGCGGCTCGAGCGGATCGGATTCGAATAACGCATGCAGCGTGGAAAGCACGCGCTTGCCCTGCACATCCATCGGGATGAGATCGGGGAAGCGCCAATGCTTGGGCCGCTCCGAAGGCTCAAGCGCGGTGGAAAGCGCCGCGCGCAGCGCCCGCGTGAAGCGGAAGGCGCCGTGCGCGGCAAGCTGTTGGCGCCCGGCCGCGCTTAGCTCCGCCACCGCCGCCAGCGCATCGCCGCGCGCGGGCAGCGTCAGCGCCACAGCGGTGCTGATTTGCGGCAGCGCGGCCAAGCCTTCTTCAACACGCGTCAGCGACACGCGCTTGCCTTCAACTTTCACCACGCGGTCCCCGCGTGGTTTCAGGCGAAAGCGGCCATCGGCCAGCAGCTCGGCCACATCGCCGGTGCGCATTGGCGCATCGTCCTGCAGATTGGGTGAGCGCACGATCATCTCGCCGTCGTCCTGCGTGACGGTGACGCCGGCGAACGGCGCCCAGGGCGCGTCCGGCTCGGTCTGGCGCCGCCAGGCGATGCCGCCGGTTTCCGTGGAGCCCAGCACTTCAGTGACGGGCAGGCCGAAGGCTTGGATGCACGCTTGCGCGGCTGGCGCCGGCAAAAGGCCGCCGGAAGAGAAGATCAAAGCCGGCGGCGGCTTGAAAAGATCGGTGCGCGGGGGCAGGCGCGTGAGGTGCGCCGGGCTTGCGACCAAGGTCGCGCCCGCGAACGCGCCCTCCAAATCTTCCCAATAGGTCGCGGGCGCATCGTCGCTGGTGCGGCCCGAGATCAGCGGCCAGGCGATGCGAAAGAGCAGGCCGTAAATGTGCTGATGCGAAACCGTGGCGATCACGTGGCTCGCCTCGGCGCCCCAGGCGCGATCGAGCGTGTGCGCCTCCACGTCCACGCGCGAAAGGTTTTTTACGACGCGCTTGGGAAATCCGGTGGAGCCGGAGGTGAAAAACACCAGCGAAGGATCGCGCGCCGCGCCGTCCAGCTTGCGCTGGGCCGCGCCGCCCTCGAACGAGCTATCCTTTACCAGCATGCCTTGCGAGCAGCCGAGCTCACTGAGGTAAGCGTCTTGCGTGTGCGCCGGCAGCGCCACGGTGCGGTCCTCGGCGGCGGCGGCCAAGAGACCAGCCAGGAAGTGCGCAGCGGAGCTGGTGTGCAGATAAATCGCGTCCGCGCCAGGCGGCAGCTCGGCGCGGGCGGCCATCGCGCGCACATCGCCGGCCGTGATCCAAGCATCGCCGCGCTTGAACAGGCGGCGATCGGCGGGCGCGGCGAGCAGAGCCTCAATCATGCCGATCATCGCGCATCCTTTCGGAACAGCGGCCGCACCAGGAATTCGCCGAAGAACAGCACGCCAATGCCGATATAGGCAATAAGCCCGTTATAAAGCGCCCAGAAGGTCCAGTCCGCGTAAAGTGCGGTCCACACGCCCATGGCGCAATTGAACACGAAGAACACACACCAGATCAAAGTCACGTTGCGCGCATAGCGCACGCCGCCGTCATCGAGATCGGGCCGCACCAGGCGCGCGAAGCGCTCGATCATGCTGGGCGGCTGGATGATGGTTTGCCCGAACGTGATCAGCATCGCCGCGCTCATCAGCGCGGGATACATGCGCACGGAGAGTTCGCGATCATACAGCGCCACCAGCGCGACGACGGCGGCGACGAACAGCAAACCCCAGGTCAGCCCGCCGGGAACCTTGGCTTTCAGCGCCGGCAGCGCGCGCAGCGCCAGCAGCACGAACAGGCCAATCAGAACCCAATTGGGCCCGATATAGCGCACGCCAAGCATGGCGAGCAGCGGGTAGAGAATGGAAACGCCAGCAAACAGCGCCGCGGAGGCGTCAACCTTGCGCATGCATCCGCTGCGCGAGCGTCAACACGTCATTGATGGTGCGCACGGATTTGAATTCATCCGGCGAAACTTTGCGCCCCGTAATCTCCTGGATGCGGACCATGAGGTCGATCGCGTCGATCGAATCGAGGTTGAGCTGATCCACGAGGTCGGCGTCGGGCGTGATGAGATCGCGCGGCACGTCAAACGCGCTGACGAGGTAATCGGCGATCTGCTTGAACATGCTTTGGTGGTCCATGGGCGTGCTCATGCCTGTGCTTGCTGCTGGGCCACGTAGGCGGCCAGCGTGCGGACGTTCTGGAAGTGCGCCCGCACTTTCTTATCTTCTGAATCGACCTTGATGCCGTAGCGCTTCTGCAGCGCCACGCCGATCTCCAACGCGTCGATGGAATCGAGCGCAAGGCCCGTATTGCCGAACAGATCCTCGTCCGAAGAAATATCCTCGGGCGCGACGTCCTCCAGATTGAGGACTTCGATGATCATGGTTTTCAGCTCAGATTCGGTAGGGGTGGTCATGCGGGCAGCGATTCCTCTATTCGGCGTTCCACATGCGCGCATAGGCGGCGCACGGCAATGGGCTCGGCGGCGTCGGCTTCGTACACCGCCAAATCTTCCGGTTCGATCCGTTCGTGCACCCGGATCACCCAATGGGGGCGGCGCGGGGGAATTCGATACCAGGGCTCGCCTTTCAGGAGCGTTGGCGGGTCGCAGGTCACGGTGACCAGCCGGATCGGCGCCTTGGCGCGCATGGCGATGCGGGCGAAGCCCCGGTGGTATTTGCGCTTTTGCCCGGGCGGGGTGCGCGAGCCTTCGGGGAAGATCACCAGGTTGTTGCCGGCCTTCAAAGCCGCCACGCAATCGTCCAGCAACTTCTCGGGATCGCCCATATTGGGGATGTAGTCGGCTGCCGTCACCACGCCAGCCATGAACGGGTTGCGCCACACGCCCGCTTTCACCACGCATTGCGTGCGCTCCATGCAGGACATGATGAACACGATGTCCAAGAGCGAGGGGTGGTTGGCGATCACCAGCGTGCCGCGCTCCCTGCGCAGCATCTCCGCGCCGTGCGTTTCGAAGGTCAACGTGCCGATGCCGGCCATGATGCGCACGTACGCCCACCAGACCTTGTGCACCGTGCCTTGCGCCAGCGCCGCGCGCTTTTCGCGGTCGCGCACCAGCAGATTGAACAGCGGGAAGATCGTCAGCGCCATCACCAGCCCGCCAAGGCCGAACAGGGCGAAGGAAATCGCCGTGGCGCAAAGGCGCCAGGTGCGGTCCAGCCAGGCGATCATGCGGCGCGCGCCTGGAATGAGGGGGGATCAAAGCCAATGCGCGTCACCCCAGCTTGCAGCGCTTGCGTGAGCGCGATCAGCCCGGCGCGCCCCGGCGCCAGCTTGTGCTGCGCGTCGCCCTCAGCGCGGGTGAGGCGCAGCGCCAGAAAAACGCCGGGCGTTCGGTGATCGCCGAGATGTTCGTAAAATTCAGGATCGCGCTCTTCGGCGTGGCTGACGATCACGCTATCGGCTTCGCCGGTCGCGAGCCGCGCATAAGCCTCCGTCAGCGCCGCCGCGAATGCGCTTTCACCGCCCGCGAGCGCCGTGTGGTCGCCCGATGGCAGGCACAGGCTGAGCGCCCCGGCCGGCGCATTGTGAACGGAGAAGGCGAAGAGGGCCGGCGAAAGCAATTCGCCCGTGGCCAGATCGGTGAGCAACTTCACGGTGCTGGCGAGATCCCCGCGCGTGCCCGAAGCGATCACCGCAATCTGCGGCGTCTCGCGCAGCAGCGGCAGCGTGCAGCGCACCATGTCGCGCGAAAAGGGCGGCAAACGCCTACGCAGCGCGGCGGGAATTTCGCTCGCCGCGCCGGCCGCGCCCCATTGCTCTACAGCGTCCGCGGAGGTGAGGCCCGCCCACGCGGCCGTCTCCAGGACCAGTGACCTGCCCAAGGCCATCTCCCCATTACAATCAGCACATTATAGGCTTCGCCCCCGTGATCCAAGCATTCCCGCATCCCGCGCTGCTCTATGCTGCGCAGCCCCTTCCAGGTGTGGCGCCAGGCGCGCGCCCGGCCTACGCGGCGCAGAGCGCGGCGGCTGAAAAGCTGGCGCAAAGGCTCGGCGCGGCGGCGCCGGGCGGGCCGATCTCGAAGGCGCATGCGCGCGGCTGCGTGGCGGCCGCTGCGGCAACCGAGGGGGTGCTTGGCATTGATCTGGAGTACCGCCAGCCCGGGCGCGACATCGGCGCGATCGCGCGCTGGCTCATGGGCGCGCCTGCACGCGATGAACTGAGCGCCTATCGCGTGTTCACCTACCGGGAAGCCTATTTCAAAGCCACGGGAGATTGGCCTGAAGCGCGGGTGCTGCGCTTTGTGGCGGAGTCCGATTGGCGGAGCTTTCAGACGCCTGATGGCCTCAACGTGCTGTTTGAGCGCGAAGGGGAGGCGTTCGTGCTGACGCTGGTTTGGAGCGCCTCATGCGGGGCGAGCCGGCTTGCGCTTTGAGTGCGCGATCAGCTTCCACAGCAATCGGAACGGCGCCTGCAGCACCAAACGCGTATGCATCAATGAGATGCGCACATTGTCGGCCAGCATCGCGAAATTGGAGACGTTGCCTTCCGGGTAGATCACCCTGGTCGGCAGATTGACCACGCGCACGCCGCGCCAGTGCATACGCACCGCGATCTCGGTGTCGAAATCCATGCGCGCGCCGACGCCGCCTCCGCGCAGCACCGCCGCGACGTCCGCCAGCGGATAGAGCCGATAGCCGCACATGGAATCGGCGATATCGAACGAGCAGGTTTCCACCCACACCCAGAAATGGGTGATGTTGCGCCCAATCTTGCGCGCTTTGGGCACGCTCTCGTCATAGAGGGCTTGCCCGCAGATCATCGCGTCCGGCGCGGCCTGCATGGCGGCGGCAAAGCGCGGCAGGTCGGCCACGTCGTGCTGGCCGTCCGCGTCGATCTGCAGCGCATGGGTGAAACCCTGCGCCAGCGCGGCGCGAAAGCCCGCGGCCATCGCCGCGCCTTTGCCGCTATTCACGTCTTGGCGCAGCACGGCGACGGCCGGCTCCGCGCACGCGGCGATCGCCTCGCGCGCGGGGCTTTCATTGCCGTCATCGACGATAATGATTCCCGCGCAAAAGGGCTTTAGCGCCGCGATCAGGCGCGGCAATTCGCGGTAATGGCGATAGGCGGGAATGATCGCGCAGAGCTGCATAGCGAACGCTGCGCGATCCAATTCCTAGCGGAGACGAACCACGTCGCCCTTGAGCGCGGCGGTGGCGCGCATGCGGCCGGCCACGCACTGATATTCGGTGCGGCTCGACCGCTCGAGCAGGTTGGTGTTCGAGCGAATGTTGATCACCGCGTTGCCGCCATGGCGCAGCGCATAATCGCGCAGCGCGACCAGCGAGTTCAGCATGGCGCGCTGGCACGCCATCTCGGCGTCGCGAAAGCGCGAGCGGGCCGGGCGGGCGGTGGTCACGTTTTGCTCAATGCGCTGAGCGACCGCGGGATGGGGCTGGTTGCCAAAGAAGAAGCGCACGCCTTCCGTGGCCGTCGCAAATTCAGGATCGTTCAGCACCGGCTCGATCTGGTGGGTGGTCGGCTCGGCGGGCGCGCCGCGGCGCGCTTCGGCCGGCGCGGCCATGGCGAAAGCCGTGAGAGCCACGGCGGCAAGCATGCTGAAGCGGGCAAATTTCATGGAGTTCTCTCCCCTAGCGTCCCTGGCGCGCACATTTCGCACCGTGTTCGCCGCAGTGCAACACCAAGCGCGGGGCCGGCGCGGTGATTTTCTCGTCGCGCCGCGCTTGATCTCCGGGGCGCGGCCGTTACCCCTCGAATCAGTTTGAGGGGAGGGGCGCATGCGCGCGTTTGAGTTGAGCCGCCGTCGGTTTGCACAGGCGTCCTTGGCGGCGCTGGCCGCCAGCGCCTGCGCGCCGCGCCAAGAGGGCGATCTCATCCTGCACGGCGGGCCGATCTATACCGGGCTCGGGGATCAGAAAGTGGAGGCGTTGCGTCTCAGCGGCGGGCGCGTGGCGTTCGCTGGCGCGCTGGCCGATGCGCAGAGCGCGGGCGCGCGCATGATTGATCTTGGCGGGGCCGCCGCTTTCCCTGGCTTTGTTGACGGGCATGTCCATCTTGGCGGCGTCGGCATGGCGGCGATGGTGCTCGATCTCGTCGGCGTGGAATCGATCGCGGCGCTGCAGGCGCGTTTGCGCGAGTACGCGGCCGCCCATCCGCAAGGGCCGATCTATGGCCGCGGCTGGATCGAAACCCATTGGCCCGAGCGCCGCTTTCCCAGCGCCGCCGATCTCGACGCCATCGTGCCGGGCCGCCCGGTTCTGCTTGAGCGCGTCGATGGCCACGCGGCCGTCGCCAACACCAATGCGCTCAATCTCGCCGGCATTACCAATTCGACGCCGAACCCCGATGGCGGCGCCATTGAGCGCGGCGCCGATGGCGCAGCCACCGGCATGCTGATCGATCGCGCGGCGGAATTGGTGCAAGCGCGCTTTCCGGCGCCCACGCCGCAGATGCGCCGCGACGCGATGGCGGCCGCGGTGCAGCTCTACGCCGCGCGCGGCTGGACTGGTGCGGCCAATATGAGCACGTCGCTCGAAGAAGCGCAGATTTTGCAGGATTTGGCGGCGAAAGGCGAGCTGCCGCTGGCGGCGGATCTTTATCTGACGCCAGAGGATTCGCCCGCCGTGTACGAACGCGGGCCATACGCTGACGATACCGGCCTTGTGCATGTGCGCGGCGTGAAGCTTTACATGGATGGCGCGCTTGGCTCGCGCGGGGCGGCGCTGCTGGCGCCTTACAGCGATGCGCCATCGAGTGGCCTGCTGGTCACGCCGGTGGAAACCGTGCGCGATTTTCTCACTCGCGCCCGCGCGCGCGGCGTGCAAGTGGCGACGCACGCGATCGGCGATCGCGGCAATCGCCTCGTGCTCGACGCATACCGAGACGTGTTCGCCGACGACGCCCCCGCGCTGCGCGCCGCGCGCTGGCGCATCGAGCATGCGCAAGTGATCGCGCCGGAAGACATCCCGCGCTTTGCGGCGATGGGCGTGATCGCTTCGATGCAGCCTTCGCATGCGATCAGCGATCTGCACTTCGCCCCCGCGCGCCTCGGCGCGGCGCGTTTGGCCGGCGCCTATGCGTGGCGATCTCTGGCCGAAAGCGGCGCCGTGCTGGCCGCCGGCAGCGATGCGCCGGTGGAGAAGGGCGACCCGCTGATCGAATTCTACGCCGCCGCCGTGCGGCGCGATCTCGCCGGTTTCGCCGGCCCGGACTGGCGCGCCGAGGAGGCGCTCTCCCGGGCTGAGGCGCTCAAAATGCTCACCTGGGGCCCGGCCTACGCCAGCTTCCAGGAGGGCGATCGGGGCGTGCTGGAGGCCGGAAAGCGGGCCGATGTCAGTGTCTTCTCCGCCGATCTGATCGCGGCCCCGCCGGAGGCGATCCCGGCTGCCGCCGCGGTGCTGACCATCTCCGGCGGCCGCGTCACCCACGACGCCCGCTAGCCCGCGAAGCGCCGCCCGGCCGCGCCGCGGGAGCCTTCAAGGCGCGTTCCCCCTTGCCAAGCTGCGACGACTTGTCTATTCCTCAAATAGACACCGGTGGCAAAGCAAAAGAAATCGGTGTCATAGGGATGAAATGCGGGCTTGCGGGAAGGATCGGAAAGCTCCGACCATGCCCACGCCCACCCGGGGAGGGACCGTTATGGCGGATAGAAAGAGCGCGTCGAAAGTTCGTTGGGGTTGGACCGGGGCGTCGCTGATGGCGCTCGGCATGGCGCTGGGCGCGGGCTCCGCGCATGCCCAGGACGTGGTGGACGAGGAAGAGCTGGTGGTCACCGGCTTCCGCGGCAGCTTGGCCGCCGCCGTCGATATCAAGCGCCGCGAAGTCGCCGCGGTGGACGCCATCGTCGCCGAAGACATCGCCGACTTCCCCGATCTCAACCTGTCTGAATCGATCCAGCGCATTCCGGGCGTGGCCATCACCCGCGGCGGCGGCGAAGGGCGCCAGATTTCGGTGCGGGGCCTCGGCGCACAGTTCACGCGCGTGCGCATCAACGGCATGGAGGCGCTCACCACCACCGGGGGCACAGACGCGGAAGGCGGCGCCAATCGCGGCCGCAATTTCGATTTCAACATCTTCGCGTCCGAACTGTTCAACAACATCACCGTGCGCAAAACCGCGACGGCCGACGTTGAGGAAGGCTCGCTCGGCGCCACGGTCGATCTGCGCACCTCGCGCCCGTTCGATTTTGACGGCTTCACGCTCGCGGTGAGCGGCCAGGCCGGTTACAACGATCTCTCCGAGAACGTCGATCCGCGCGGCGCGTTGCTGATCGCCAATCAATGGGCCAATGGCAAGGTCGGCGCGCTGTTCTCGGTGGCGTATTCGAGCCGCAACGCGATCGAAGAGGGCGCCAGCACGGTGCGCTGGCAAAGTGGCGGCGGCTTCCAGAGCGTCAATGGCGACGCCGCGGCTGTCGGCGCCGCCTTCCGCCCGCGCCTCCCGCGCCTCGATTATTATGAAAGCACCTATGATCGCCTCGGCATCACCGGCAGCTTGCAATGGCGCCCGACGCGCGCGACCGACATCACCCTGGATGTGCTTTATGCGAACCATGAAGGCACCCGGATGGAGACCTTCATCCAGGCTCCGGTGTTCTCCACTACGGGCGCCAGCGCCATCGGCGCGGTGGACGTTCTGGATTACGAAATCCAGGGCAACACGCTGGTTTACGGCTTGTTCGATAATGTCGATCTGCGTTCGGAAATGCGCTTTGACGAGCTCAACACAGAGTTCACGCAGATTACGCTGGAGGGCCGCCACGAGTTTAACGATCGCTTCTCGATCTCGGGGCTGATCGGCCGCTCGGAATCCGAACACGACAACCCGGTGCAAACCACACTGCTGTGGGATGCGGTCGATGCCGATGGCTATTCGTATGATTATCGCGGCGGCTCGATCCCAACCTTTAATTTCGGCAGCGTGGATGTGAACTCCACGGCGCAATGGGCGCTTTCGCAAATTCGCCTGCGCCCGATCACGGTCGATAACTCGTTTGAGACCATCAAAGGAGATTTCGATTTCCAGGCGACCGATTGGCTCACCATCAGCGGCGGCGCCAACGCCAATACCTACGACTACGTCACCACCGAGATGCGCCGTTGGAACGGCTCCACCAACGCCAACATGGAAAGCAACGTGCCGGCGTTCGCAGCCAGCACGCCGCGCGATAATTACGTGCGTCGCATCACCTCGAACGGCGTGACCTGGGCGGTGCCGGACGTGCAGGCCGCCGCGAACCAATGGAACCTCTACGACACCAGCGTCTTCCAGATGGGCACCGAACCGATCGCCGGCGGCAACGCGGCGATTACCGAAGAAAGCACCGGCGCGTATCTGCAGGCGGGCTGGGACACCAGCATCGGCGCCATGCCGTTCCGCGGCAATATTGGCGTGCGCTATGTGGAAACGGAGCTCACCTCGGTAGGCTACACCTACAGCACCGTCACCAACGACGCGGTGCTGCAGACGGTGACGCATTCGTATGACGATACGCTGCCCTCGCTGAACCTTTCGCTTGAGCCGGTTGAGAACTTCCTCATCCGCTTTGGCGCCTCGCGCGTCATGTCGCGCCCGGGCCTCGGCAACCTGAACCCCGGCGCCACCGTGCAGCGCAGCGGCAACAACAAGACCGTCACCGCCGGCAATCCGTTCCTGGATCCGTTCCGCGCTGACGCGTACGACCTTGCGTTCGAGTATTATTTCCAGGACGAGGGCCTCATCTCGGTCGCGCTCTTCTACAAGGACGTGACCAGCTTCGTGCAGACGTTGCGCACCACCGGCGTCTATACCGGCAACGCGCTCGGCCTGCCGGACGACCTCGCCATCGCGGCCTGCGCGGGCGCTGCGCCTGGCACGTGCTCGCCGGCCGACCCCGATTGGCAGTTCAACCAGCCGATCAACACCGCCGGCGGCACGCTGGAAGGCTTCGAGATTTCGCTGCAGCTGCCCTTCTTCTTCCTGCCGGGCGCGCTGTCGAATTTCGGCCTGGTCGCCAACTATACCAACGTGTCGTCGAGCTTTGACACGTACGGCAACGGGCCGGCGCCGACTTTCCCGATCATCGTGGTGCAGAGCGGGGCGGAACTCACCAACCTCTCGCCGGAATCGTGGAACGCCACGCTGTATTATGAAGACGATCGCTTCTCGGCGCGCGTTTCTGGCTCATACCGCAGCTCGTACATCACCACGATCCCGGGCCGGAACGGCAACGCTTCGGAAAGCACGGAAAGCACGCTGAACGTGGACGCCGCCGCGTCTTACACGATCAACGACAATTTCACGATGACGCTCGAAGCGCTCAACCTGACGGATCAGGAAAGCGATCAGATCCTGTCGCCCGATGGGCGCCCCTCGTTCTATCACGTGTACGGGACGTCCTATTTCCTGGGCTTCCGCTTCAAGTATTGATCGAGCAAACCTCCTACACCTCCCAACGCCGGCCGAAAGGCCGGCGTTTTTCTTACACGGCGCCGAACGCCGCAGCAGCGCTTTGCGTCACACCCGCCGCGCCGATGGGGCCGTGCGTCAGCATCGCGTCGTGAAAAGCGGGCAGAGTGAAGGCCGCGCGCCGGCCAGCGCGCTCGCGCTGCGCCAATATGTTGAGCGCCGCGAGCCCTTGCGCCGCGGCGATGGCAGGCTGCGCCGCTATGCGCGTTACATCTTCCTCGATGCTGACGAACGCGATGCTTTCGCCCTGCAGCGCATGCATTTCGGCGATCGCACGCGTGCGGCTCCAACTCAAAGCATGCATGCCGGTATCGGCGACGACGCGCGCCATGCGAAACAGCATCCAGTGCAGATAGCCCAGCCGCGCCAGCGGATCGTGCGCGAAGCCGCCCAATTCATCCGCAAGCATTTCCGCATAGGTCGCCCATCCTTCGCTGTAGCCGGCGGCGTACCGGCGGACGATCGGCGGCGTGTTGCTGCGCGCTTCGTGCGCGGCTTGCAGGAGGTGGCCGGGGATCGTCTCGTGATACACCACGCTCGCCAGCGTCCAGCGCGGTCGCCAGCCGCCGAGATCGACGATGTAAGCATCGCCTTCGCGCCTGCCGCGCGCGCCGTTTGCCTCCTCCGCTTGGGGCAGGGCGATAATCTCGGCTGCGGGCGGAGGCGTTGAGAAGGCGGGCGCGATCAATTCCGGCGCGCGCGCCAGCACCGCGCGCATCTCCCCGAGCGCTGCGTCGCGCGCGCCAGGGCGCTGTGCGCGGATCAGCGTGCTGAGGCCCTCGGACGCACTTCCGCGGCTAACGCCCACGCTGCGCAGCAGGATTTGCGCTTCGGCGGAGAACGCCGCGGCTTGCGCCGCTGTCTGATCGTGCGCCGCGTGCGGATCAATCGCGGCGCCCAGCTGCAGCTGCAGCGCGGCGCGATAATATTCCTGGCCATCGGGCAGGCGCGTCACGGAAGCGTCTGGCGCCGCGCGCGCCGCCAACGCCCGCAGCGTCGCGCTTTGCTGCAAAAGCGCTTCGCGCGCTTCCGGGATGGCCCGCGCCGCGGCGGCTTCGACGCTGCCGATGGCGGCTTCCAGTACGAAATCCGGCGCGATCACCCCACGCGCGGCGTCGCGCTCGAGCTGCGCGGTTTCGCGCGCCACCGCAGCGGCGTCCGGCGCGGGGCGGCGATGCTCGCCATTGCGGTGCGTCACCGCGTAGGGATTGGCGTCGTAGCCGAGGCGCGCCAGCGCTGCTTCGGCCTCCGCGCCTGGCGCGATCGCCGCATGGAGGACGCGGCCCTGCGGCGTCAGTGCGCGCGCATCGAACCGGCGCACGGCCTCCCAGCGCGCGTGCACATCAAGATCGGGGAGTGTTTCCGCCAGCGCGCGAAACGCGTCGTCGCCGTCACCCCCGGGCGCCGACGCGCAGCCCGCCAACGCCGCGCTGGAAAACAGAAACGTGCGGCGATCCAACAGCATGAAGGCGCATCCCCCGCGCGGAGAATACGCCTTCTTGATCCGTTATCGCAATGAGCGCGGCGCTTAGGCCGCCGCAACGCCCGTCGTCGGCGTCGCCGTCGCGCCGGCTTCCTGCGGGTCGCGCAGCACATAGCCGCGGCCCCACACCGTTTCGATGTAGTGCTCGCCGCCGGTCGCAGCCGCCAGCTTCTTGCGCAGCTTGCAGATGAACACGTCGATGATCTTCAGTTCCGGCTCGTCCATGCCGCCATAGAGATGGTTCAGGAACATCTCTTTCGTCAGCGTCGTGCCTTTGCGGAGCGAGAGCAGCTCCAGCATTTGGTATTCTTTGCCCGTCAGGTGGACGCGCTGGCCGGTGACTTCCACGGTCTTGGCGTCGAGATTGACGGTGATGTCGCCCGTTTTGATGACGGAATGAGCGTGGCCCTTGGAGCGGCGGACGATTGCGTTGATCCGCGCGATCAGTTCGTCCTTGTTGAAGGGCTTGGTCATGTAATCGTCCGCGCCGTAGCCGAGGCCGCGCACTTTCGTGTCGATGTCGGCGGTGCCGGAGAGGATCAGGATCGGGGTGTTCACCCGCGCCACGCGCAGCTGCTTCAGCACATCGTAGCCGTGCATGTCGGGCAGGGTGAGGTCGAGTACGATGATGTCGTAATCGTA
>DAOMPU010000005.1:0-25203 GCA_035444925.1 Terricaulis sp.
GCCGAGAGCGCGCCGCTGCTGACAACGCCCGACGCCGAGGCGCCGAGCAACGGCCAAGCGCTAGATAGCGTTGTCTTTCAACTCAATTCGATCGCCTTCGAAGGCGCGGCCGATCGCCCCCGGGGCGAGCTTGAGGCGCTCTACGCCGACGTTGTGGGCGAGGCGATCAGCTTGGCCGATCTGCGCACCATCGCGGCGCGCACAGAGCGTTACTTCCAGCGCCTCGGCTATCGCTTCACGCGCGTGGTCGTGCCCGAGCAGCGGATCGAGAACGGCGCGGTGCAGCTGCGTGTGATCCGCGGCTATGTCTCCGAAATCCGCGTGATCGGCGGCTCCGCACAGGTGAACGCGGCCGTGGCGCGCATGCTGAGCCCGCTGCGCTCGGGCGAGTATTGGCGCGATCAGGATGCGGAGCGGCAAATCCTGCTGGCGCAAGAGATTCCAGGCGTCACGCTGGCGGCCGAAGCGCGCCGTGGGGTCGGCGGGCCGGGCGCGATCGAGCTGGTGGCGCGCGTGCGCGAGGATGTCGCCGGCGAGGTTGCCCTCAGCGCCAACAATCTTGGCTCCAACGCGCTCGGGCCCTGGTCGGCGTTCGTGCATGGTTCGGTCAACAACGTGTTCGGTTGGGCCGATCGCACGCGCGTCGGCTATTATTCCACGACCGATGGGCGCGAACAGCGCGTCGCCCAGTTCGGCCACGAAGCGATGCTCTCGCCCAGCGGCGTGCGCCTCATCGTTGGCGCGAGCCTGGCGGAAGCGCATCCCGGCGGCGCGGCCGCGCCGCTCGATCTGCGCTCGGAGGCGGTGATCGCGAATATCGAAATGCGCGCGCCGCTCGTGGTTTCGCGCGCCAACCGGCTCGACGTTTCAGTCGGCCTCGATTGGGTCGATCAGTACGGCTACGTGTTCGATACGCTGAAGCTCACGGATGAGCATCTGCGCGTCTTCTACGTCGCGCTCGAAGGGCGCTATGACAGCGTGGCCGCCAGCGCCCGGCGCGTGTTCTCCGGCGCGGAAGATGCGCCGCACGCGCGGCCGATGTTTCCGTTCACCGCCGATTACAGTTTGGAGCTTCGCCAAGGCCTTGACGGCATGGGCGCTTCCAAACCCGGCGAAGCCAGGCTCTCGCGCGTCGATGCCGATCCGCAAGCGCTGTCGCTGCGCTGGCAGGGCACGGCGCAGATCGAGGCGCCCGGTCCGTTTAGCCTGCGTCTGCACGTGCGCGGGCAGCATTCCGAGCAGAACCTTGCTTCCTACGAAGAATTCGCCATCGGCAATTTCACGATCGTGCGCGGCTATGATCCCTCCGCGGCCGCGGGCGATCAGGGCGTCGGCGGGCGGCTTGAATTGCAGACCGACCCGTTCCGTTTGAACGGCGCGGGCCTCATTCAGCCGTTCGCCTTCGTCGATTCCGCGCGGATATGGAATCCAGGCGATTCCACGCTGAAGCGCCGCGATTTTAGCTCCTATGGCGTGGGCGTGCGCGCAAGCATGTTTGAGCATGTCGATGTCGAGCTGGCCTGGGCGCGCCCGCTGCATCGCTTAACGCCGGGCGGCCCGCGCCCGGATGCCGGCGTCCAATTGAACATCGCGGTGCGTCGCCCCTTCGGGCGCGGCGGCTGAGTGCAACGCTGGTGAAAGGCGTCCGGCAATGGCGGATAGGCTTGAAAAGAACGTCGATAAGACGAACGCATTGCCGGATCGGATGCGCTTAGCGATCGGCGCGGCGGCGCTCGGCTTCGCCAGCGGCGCGCACGCTCTGCCCGTCGCGGCGCCGACCTTAGTGGTGGATTCCACGCCGCCAGACGCGCCGGGGCCGGCCGCTGCCTACGTCGCGGGCGGCGCGCTTGGCGTGGTGGAATTGAACGCGGACCGCGTCTTTCTCGATTGGAACAGCTTCGATATCGCCAACGGCGAAACAGTGGAGTTTCAGCGCGAAGGCAGCACTTCATGGATCGCGCTCAATCGCGTCGTCGGCGGCGGCTCCACCACAATCGACGGCATTTTGCGCTCGATCATCGATATTGATGATGGCGTTATCGGCGGCAGCATCTGGGTGATCAATCCGAGCGGCGTGGCGTTCGGCGCCAATGCCGTGGTCGATGTCGGCGGCTTACTCGTCGCGACGTCGGCGCCCACGCCCGCCGATTTTGTCGGCGGCGACCTCACCGGCGGGGGCCTTTTGTTCACCGGCCCGACAACGGGCGTGATCAGCACGGCCCCCACGGCGCGGATCGTCGCGCAGGGCGGGGTGGTGGCGTTCATCGCGCCGACGCTGCAGATCGGCGGCGAAATCACCGCGACCAATCCCACCGGCGGCATCGGCCAGGTGATGTACGCCAGCGCCACGTCCGACTACACGGTGCAATTCGCGGTCGATCCCGCCAGCCCCGGCGGCTGGGATCTTATTAGATACGTCGTGCCCGGCAGCCTCGATCCGGGGCTCATCGATCACGACGCGGTCACTACCGCAGGCCAAGTAATCTTTAGCGCGCCGCGCACTGTAATTTCGGCCGTCATGAATCTCGACGGCGTGGTGGACGCGACCAACGTGGTGGCGACCAACACGGGCGTGTTGATAACGGGCAGCGATACGGTCGAGCCGTTGGCGCAGCTCAGTGACGCTTCCGGCGTTGGGTATCAACTTCCGGGCGTCGATATTAACGCGGCTGGTTTGTCGATTTTGACCTCTGGCGATGTTGAAGCATCGGGTGGAGATTTGACGCTCGGCGAAATCACGGCGGGCGGCCATCTGCAAGTCGTTGCGAGATCTCTGACGTTTGCTGGCGACGTGGTTCTCGGCGACCTGTTGCTTGTATCAACAACCTTCGACGATATCACCATCGCGGCGGATATTTCATCTGCCGATTACTTCTACATGAGCAGTGCTCAAGATCTGGTCATCCAAAGTGGCGTTACGCTGCGGGGTGATTCAGACGCCAATGGCGTGACGGCTTTTCAAGCGCTTTCGGTTCACGCGGGACGATCCGTGGTCGCGGCGGCGGATTCTCTGTTGGCTGCGGGGCCAGATGGGGCGCCGTTTGGAAACGTCACCGTCGCCTCCGGTTGGGGAGGTGGCGGCGATGTGACTGTGGGCCGCGTGCAGGGCCAGTCCTTCAACATAAACGCACCACGCGATGCGGCCAACCTACTCGGCGGCCAAGTTAACATCGCCGGCGACATCGACGTAACGGATTTGTACGTTATCGCGGGCGTCAATCCCGGCGACGTCGCAAACATCGGCGTCAACGCGAACGTCAACGCCGCTGCAAGCGCTACCTTTATCGCGCGCAACGATATCAACATCGCGGCCGGCGCCAGCATCAGTGCCGGTCAGGCCGCTTTGGTGCAAGCCGATCGAGACGTCAGTCACCTTGGCGTCGTTGTATCGGGCGACTACGCCTCGATCGCTGCCGGGCGCGACATCAGCATGGGCGCGGGCTCGATCGTGCGTGGGGACGCTGACGGCGGCGGCCCGCTTGATCCCATCTCCTCGACCGTCGCGTACGTCCAGGCCGCCAGAGATTTGACGATGGATGCCGCTGCGCTGGTCGCCGCCGGCCCAGATGGTGCGCCGAGCGGGGGCGCCAGCGTGACCGCCGGCGGACTTTGGGCGGGCGGTTTCGAGGGCGGCGGCAACCTCATACTCGGCAATGTCAGCGCCGCGTATCTGAACGCCGGCGCGACCAGATCCGCCGATGACGCCTATGGCGGCAGCTTGAGTGCCATCGGTAACGTTTTCACCACCGACTATGCGGTCCTCTTTCTCTCGCATTGGGACGGGTCCACGTCGGCTACCAGCGTGATGACGGTGTCCGGATCGGTGATTTCCGAAGGCGATGTCAGGCTCTTCAACGTCAATTCCACCGGCGGCTCGATGATGATCGCCTCCGGCGCCGAAGTGCGCGCGGATGCCGATGGCGACCAATTGGGCATTTTGCACATCCAGACTCGGCAAGGCCTTTTCGCCGCCGCGGACAGCCTGCTGGCGGCCGGACCCGCCGGCGGCCCCGGCACAAGCGAGGTATTGATCCAAACCGGCGTCGATTCCGGCGGCAGCCTCGTTGGCCCTATCGGCGGTGATCTCACGCTTGGTCTGATCGAGGCGCAGGATCTCACCGCTTCGGCGAACGGGGGCGCGCTGTTTATCGAAGCCCCGGTTGATGCGTCCCTTTCCCTATCCGCCAGCGCGAGCGGGCGCGTGCACGTGAACGCGCAATTGGCCACGGCCTCCGCGTCGTTCACCTCGTTCAGCGACGGCGTTGATATCAACGCCGCGCAGGTCATGGACGGAAATATCGCCGCCAACGGCGCGCTGGACGTCACCATCAATCAAAGCATCGCGGTGACGGGAGCGGCTGATTTCACGGCTGGCGCCGGTGGAATCGCCGTGCTCGCGCCGGTCAGTGCGGGCGGCATGTTCTTCAACACGGTGCTCGGCCCCATTGATGTGCTTCAGCCGCTTCAATCGCCGGGGTCGATGCAGTTTCTTTCGGATCTCGGTTCGATCAGCTTCGCCGCGAATGTGATTGCGGGCGGCGCGGTTCTGCTCACGACCGGCGGAGATTTCTCGCTGGCGGACGGCGTTGCGCTGCAGGCCGATTCCAACGGCGTCCACACGGACGCCACTACGCCCGATCTTTTCCTCGCGCCCGGCATTTCCTTGCGCCTTTGGGCCTCGAACATCACGCTTGGCCAAGGCGTGGTCGCGGGCGGCGTGCTTCAGCCGAACGGGGAAGGCACGGCGCATGTGTCGATCGTCGCCGGGACAGCGACGTTCGGCGGCAATTTCATCTCCGACGCCCGGATTTGGGGGCGGGATGTGCTGGTCAACGCGCGGCGCGACACGGGCGGCATGGGCGGGCTCCTCGTGCTCAACGAGTCGATCAGCGCCGCCAACTTGCAAATCCTGGCGGTCCATAACGGCGCGCAATTGCAGCTCAACGCAGACCTTTGGGCGAGCGGCTTCCTGGGGCTCCATTCGGGATCGGACATTGTTGTCGCGCCGGGGGTTTCCTTGCGCGGCGATAGCGATGGCGACGGCGCAGGCCGCATCGCCGGCGGGATAGGTTCCGTCGGCGCGGCGATGCGCGCCTGGCGCGACATCACAATGGGCGCGGGGTCTGAAATAGCCAGCGGCGCGGCGGCCGGCGCGCCGACGGGGCAGGTCGTGATTTTGAACGGCACGCAGGCAAGTGAAATTCCGCCCTATTCCTTGGGCGGAGACTTTGTGCTCGGCGATATCAGCGCAGAGACCATCACGATAAGCGCATCCGCCGGCAATGGCCGCGAGGGCGAGACGACATTCCTTGGCGACGCCTATGCGGGCGATCAAATCAATATCAATGCAGCGTTGATCGACGTTTCGGCGCCCGGCGCCTCGATCGTGAGCGTGGGCAATCTCGCCATCAATGAGGGCGACGTCACGCGCGGCGTGCTTGTCACCGGGGCGGGTCTCATTAGCGCGGGCGATACCGCGTCCATCAGTGGCGCGCTGGTGGATATCAACGCCGACATCAGCGCCGAGCAGCACATCGCCGTCACTGGCGCGGGCGGCGTCACGCTGCGCGCGGGCCGCCAGCTTGCGGCGCCATCGGCCAACATCCGCGCCGGCGATGCAGACCCCGCGGTCGCATCGATCGTGATCGAAGCGGGCGCGGTTGTCGGCCTGCCTGGCAATGTGGGCGATCCGCTGAGCGGCGTGTCGCTTTCCGGCGAAGATATTGTGCTCGCGGGCGAAGTCTATGGCGACACAATCAGCGTGACAGCGCGCGGGTCCGGCGCGCAATCGGTGGGCTTGATCGTCGGCGGCGCGGACGCCGCGGCCGATGCTTATGCCGGCGCGATGACCCTGGCGCAGAGCGAGTTTGATAATCTCAACGCCAATACGCTTTATCTCTCTAGCGCCGGCCCGCCGCTCACTACGGGCGATCTGATCGTGCGCGATCTGCTGATCGGTGAGCGCAGCGCGGTGACCTTCGTCACCGGGCGCGACAGCATCGTCCACATTGCCGGCGCCATCACGCCGGTCGGCGCGGGCCCGGGCTCGCTCGTCTTTGGCGGGGTGGGGATGCTTATACCTGACAGCCAAGTCGGCCCCGACGCGTTCATGCCGGGACACATCATCGTCACCGGCGCCGTCGGCGGCGCGCAATCTTTCGCGCATGTCTCTTTCAGCAGCTTCGGCGACATTCTGATCGGTTCGGACGCCTTCATCGCCGCGCTTGAAAGCGGCCAAGATCCAACGCAGGGGCCGGTCGATGTTGGCTTCGGCGGTGTTCCTGAGGGTTTCATTTGGCTCAACGCGCAGCAGCTGCGCTTGGCCGCATCCGGCGCGATATTGATGCAAAACACCGGGAGCGACGCCCTGAACGGCGCCGGGCTCTCGATCGCCAACACCGAAGCGCAGCCTGTGCTGTTCGCCGGCCCCGAGGGCGCGCCGCGCCGCGTTTCGCTGTTCGGCGTGATCTTGCGCGATACGGATATCCTCGGCGGGATCGAAGCGGCGCGCGCGCCGGGGCTCACCGATTCCAGCCTCGCGCTCAGCGGGCTTTATCGTTGGAATGGCTGCGTGATCGGCTCCGGCGGCGGCTGCTTCAGCGAGCCCGCGCCGCCGATCGAGCAAGTATTGGCCAACGAGCAACAGCCCGTCTTCGTGCGCAGCCTCGCACCGGTGGTCGATGTGCAGCGCGAGGAAGAGGAAAGCGAAGCGCTTGCGGTGTCCGTCACCGGATCCGGTGCGGTGGAGCGTTGGAGCGCGCCGGGGCAGGGAGATCGCCAATGAGCGTGTTGCGCAAGCTTTTGACGGGCGCCTTGCTGCTGGCGGGCGCGATCGCGCTTTCCAGCTGCGTCTCAGCTGATCGCACTGCGGAGCTGAATGTCGGCGCCGATGCGCACGGTGAGCTCTGCCGCGCGGTGGAATCGCGTAACGATGAAGTGGCTGGGCAAGGGCGCGTTTTTTATCTCTATTGCGGCGGCGAGACGCGCCCTTCAGCGCGGGTGTTTGCTTGGGATGGCGCAGCGCCGGCGCAGGGCCGCGCGCGCCTGCTCAGCCAATGCATCGAGCCGCGCCAGGTCGCGGCGCAGATTTCCGGGTTCGATGCGCCGGAGCAATTTTCCTGCGCGGGGCGTGTAGCCGATCTGGGGCTGGCGCAGCGCACCGCGATTTCCGGCTTTGTGATCATGGCGCAGAAAGACGGCCGCACGCTGGCCGCCGAAGGCGTTGACGCCGCGATGCCCGCCGCCGCGCGCGGCTTGCATGTGCTGGCCGCGGGCGGCCCGTCCTCCGGCGTCACGCACGAAGCGGGCGCACATGATAGCGTCGCAGCGCTGGAAGCGGACGCGCGTCGGCGCGCGAGCGATAGCGCGCTCGGCGTGTATCAGGCGCAGATGGCGCTCGGTGAAGAATACAACGCACGTTGGCGTTTCAGCAGCGCCAGCGCGGCCTATCTCAACGCCTTGGCGGCGCACCAACAGGCCGCGCCAGCCGATCTGAGCGGCCGCGCGGAGCTGATCGGCGAGATCGCGCTCAACCTCTCGGACCAAGGCCGTTTCGGCGAAGCCCTGGCGCAGCTCGATGAAGCCGAGCGCATGGCGCAGACGGCGCAGGCGCAAGAGCAGGGGCTGCTCGGCAGCGACTTCCGCGCCCGCTACGTGCGCGCCAAGCTCGCCTCCTATCGCGCCCAGCATTTCGCCAATGCCGGCGCCGTGGATCAAGCGCTTGCGGCCGCGGCCCGCGCTGAGGCGCAACTTGCGGAGCTCGCGCATTTGCAGGCGAACGCTGGGCCATCGGCCGCCAGCGCGATCGCTGCGCGCGATCCGGGCGCGGCGCGACAAATCGTGGTGGTGGATCGCGCCGCTTCGCGGGCGCTCGGTTCAGTGGATGATCTGCGCAGCGCGCTGCGTTTTGGCTCGCCCCAGATCAGCGACGCGCACCGTATCGCCGTGCTGCAGGCGCAATCGGCGCATCTGCGCGCCTCGATGCTGCAGCGGGGCGGACGCGCGGGCGCGGGCGAGGCGCTTGAGCAAGCGAACGCCCATCTCGCCAATGTGCCTCCGCAGGCGGCGATGTGGCTGCGCGCGGTGATCGCGCAGGAGCGCGCGCGCCTGATGATTTCCGGCGGGCGCGCCGGTGAAGCGGAGATCGTCATCCGCACTGCGCTCAATCAGTACCGCCAAAGCTCGGACGGCACGCGCATCGGCGCTTCGCTCTATATCAGCCTGGCGCGCGCCGAGGCGGCGGGCGGAGATCGCGCCGCTGCGCTGCAAGAATATGAACGCGCTTTTGCGATCTATCGCAGCCAGCTGGAAGAGCCGGGCGTCGCCGCCGATCAAGCGCTTGAATATGTGCGCCTGCTGCTCACGGGCGAAAGTGCGAACGCGCCCGATGCGCAGGCGCGTGCGTTCGCCGCGCTGCAAACCGTGGTGGAGCCGGGCGTTGCGCGCACCATCGCATTGATGGCGGCGCGCGCCGGCGCCGGTGATCGCGGCGCCCCCGTACGCGCGCTGCAGGACGCAGACCGCCGCTTGATCGGCGCGCGCGCCGCGGTGGCCAGCGCGATTGCGCAGGGCGCGCCGGAGGAAGCGCAGGCGGAATTGTCGGCGCAATTGGTCAGTGCGGAGGCGGCGCGCTCCTCCGCACTGGCCGCGGTGGAAGGCTCGCCCGAAGGGCGCGCCTATCTGCGCTTGATCTCGATCGATACCGCCGCGCCGGCGATCAGCAGCGCGCTTGCGGCCGATGAAGGTTTCCTGCAAGTCGTGATCGACGAGCAGGGCGCCTATGGCGCGCTGGTGACGCGCGGCGGGCTTTCGGTGCGCGCGCTCACGCTGACGCAAACGGAGGCGTCACGGCTGGTTCAAGGCTTGCGCCGCAGTCTGACCAACCCCGACCGCACGGAATTTGATTTCGCCGGCGCGCGCGCGCTCTACCAAGCTGTGCTGGCGCCGTTTGAGGCCGACATGCGGGCCGCGGGCGTCACCAAGATCAGCTACAGCTTGCCGAGCCAGCTCGCCACCATTCCGCTCGCCGTCACGCTTGCCGCTGATCCCAGCGCTGCGGAGCTGCAGGCGGCGTCGCGCAATGATTTTTCCGGTTTGCGCTGGGCTGGGCGCGACTTCGTGTTCAGCCAAGCGGTCAGCGCGTCAAGTTTTGTATCTTTGCGGGGCCTTGCCGCCTCGCAAGCGCGCACGCCGTTCCTTGGGTATGGCGATTTTCTACCCGCCCATCAGGTGCGGCCCGAGCGCTTGAGCCAGATTGTGCGCGAGGCGGCGTTGCCGCCGGAGTGCGTCGCCAATTTGCGCCAGCGGCTGGGGCAGGCGCGCCTGCCCGGCACCGCCGCCGAACTGACCCAAGTGCGGGCCTTGCTCAATCTGCAGCAAAGCGCCGTGCGTCTCGGCGCGGACTTCACCGATCAGAGCGTGCGCGGCGATGGGCGCTTGGGCGATGCGCGCGTGGTGATGTTCGCCACGCACGGCCTGCTCAACGAAGATAATTGCTTCACCGAGCCTGCACTGATCACCTCGCTGGCGCCTGATTCTGGCGATGGCTTTCTGGAAATCAGCGATATCGCTGAAATGCAGCTGAACGCCGATCTGGCGATCCTCTCCGCGTGCGATACCGCCGCGGGCCGGGGCAGCGGGCGCGATCCGGGCGAAGCGTTTGATGGGTTGGCGCGGGCGTTTTTCTACGCCGGCGCGCGCTCGGTGTTGGCTTCGCACTGGCGCGTGTTCGATTCGAGCGCCTCGCGCATGATGCGCGATTTTTTTGTGAACGCCCAGCAGGGGCGGCCCGTGGCCGATGCGCTGGCGCAGGCGCAGCGCGGGCTGATGGCGCAGGCGCCAACCTCCCACCCCGCGCATTGGGGCGCCATGGTGGCGGTTGGCGATGGCGGGCGCGTGCTGAATTTCAGCAGCCCGATCTGATCGGTTGCCTCGCGGGCGCTAAAGCAACGGACTCTAAATTCGCCTCAGTTCGATGGCCGGCGTAGAGCGAATTTAAAGTCCAAGATTTTTAAGGGCGCGGCGCCAGCTCGCCGATAAAGGGCGTCCGGTCGAGCCCTTCGGCGGGCGCGGCGTCCAGCACTTGCAGCGCCTCCAGGCTCCAGCGTTGCGCATCCACTTGCGTCAGCCACATCAATTGCGCGGCGGCGCGCATTTCCGCGCTGGCCCATTCCGGCGGCTGGGCTTCCATGGCGGGAGGCGTCGCGCCCACGCTAAAGCCGCCCGAAAGCATCGGCTCGGCAATGTCGGGCTGGAACACCTGCACGCGATACTCGCCCGGCGTAAACGTGTACGCGCCAAAGCGCGCTTGCGCTTCATTGGTTTCGAGCGCTTCCAGCTGCGTGCCGTTCGCGCGCGAAAGCACCACGCGATAGGGCGCAAGCCCGCCTTGCCAGGTCACCAGCAAACGGCGCGCGCCGGGCGTGAGCGCGGCGGCGTTTTCAGCAAGGCCCGCCACGCCCCAAGCGGGCGGGCCGCCTGAGCGCACGACGCCGAAATAGGTCTGCCGTTGCACGCGCGGCAGGAAGCGATCCCAAAACACGTTCCATGCATTATAGAGCCCGCGCCCGCCTTGCGCCGGCGCCTCGATCACCCGGCGAAACGGGCTGCGCAAAACTTCCCGCCCAGAGGGGGCGCTGCGCAAGATCTCCAGGCTCGCCCCTTCGCCTTCGCCAAACACGACATCGCCCGTGCACAAGGGTTGCGCGCTCACTGGCGCAAATTGAACTTCACGCGAGCGTTGCACATAGATTTGCCCTGCCTCGCCCCTGACATTCTGCACCACCGCCGCGACATCCGTGCCCTCGGGGCAGGTGGCGTAGGCCAAAGCAGGGCTCGAGGCCCCGATGGCTAAAGCAATGAGAAATGAGCGAGACATGTTACACCTCGTGGTCATCCTTCAGGAATAGTGCGCGCCGCATGGCGTTGAATTCATCGAACGCGTTGGACGCGGCGGCGGCCAGCGCGGGCGCCGCAAACACGCCCCAATAACCCCAATTCAGCGCCGCCAAAGTCAGCGCGAGGCCGGCCACAAACGCCAAGTGCGTCGTCAGCACGCCGACTGTGAGCGAGTGCGTGAGCATCTCCGCCGACCAGCGCAGCATGCGCGCCGATTGCGTGCGCGCGGGCAGATTGATCACCCATTCGCTCATGCGCCGCGCCAGCTCAAACGCCGCAAAAACGAGCGTGGTGACAAGCAACACAACGCCAAGGCCGATATGGAATGGAAACCGCGCCAGGGGGCCGGCCAGATCCATGCCGCGCGCCGCGTTCGCCATGATGAGAGAGCCGGGCATCGGCCCGAGCGGGGTCAAATACGTGTCGCGCACGACCTCATTGTAGGAAGAGCCAATCACAACGATCGCGCCGCAAAACCAAGATTCATCGAACGGCACGTTGTCGTCGATCTTTGCAAGCACGTTGCTGGCCGGCAGCGCGATCGCCACGCGGGTTTGATTGCTGCGGCACCGGACAGCCGGATTCGGCGGCGCCGAGGTCGCTGCGGCCCAGGCGGCGGTCAGCTCGGCGGTGTCGGGGCTGATCAGCGTGCCGCCGCCTTCAGAGAAATCGAGGCTGACATGATAATTGATCGGCCCCGATTCATCGTCGAACCGGAAGTCGCCATCCGGCACGCCGATCCTGGCGCGAAAATCGCGCGGCAGCCATTGCGCGCCGGGCTCTTCAAAAGCTTTCAGCTGTGCGCAGGTCATCTGGTTGCGGGCGCGATCCACTGCGTGCGCCGCGCGTTTGGCCCAGTCATCCGGGTATTGGCGCGCCTGGCGCGCCGCCGCCGCCAGGTAGATCGGCGCAGCCGCCACCACCGACGCGCCCTCAGCGGGGCAGCTGAAATAGCGCAGGCTATCGATCTCATAATCCTCATTGGCGAGCATCTCGACGCTGCCGAACACCACGGGAGGATGCTCGGGCAAGGTGAGGCCGGCCCGGGCTATGAAATCGTCCTCGCCCCAATTCGTGCGCGCCAGCACCAGGAGCGGCGCTTGCGGCCGGCGCGCCCAGCGCTCAACCGAAGCGGCAAACAGGCGCTCTTCGCGCGCCGTTGTGACGTAGTCGGTGTCCACATCGACGAACACGCCGGCGACGCCCAAGGCGGGGTTGGATAAATAATCCAGCATCTCCGCGAGCGCTGCGCGCGACATATAAAGCGGCACGGGCGGCTGATCGCCCTCGACAAATTCTGCGCCGGGCTCGAGCGCCTGTGTTTGCTCCTGGCGCACGGCGCGCCGATCGCGCTCGGCGGCGGTCAGCCAGTCGTTCCGTTGGAAGTCGATGAAAACAATGGGCGCGGCCGCGCCCGAGACGTCATTCTCGCGCAATTTGATCGCTAAAGTGCGCCCCTCAACGTCAGGGCTGCCGATGTAGGATTGCTGCACGATCGGCAATTGCAGCAGCCACCAGACCGCCACCGCCCAGAACAGGCTCTGCAGAAAGCGTTGTCGCGCCGAAGGCAGATAATCCACGCAGCCCTCTCCCCGGCGGTAACATTATCAGACGCACCGGAGGTTGAAAGTGAAACTTAATGCGCGCGCCCGCGCGGGCGCGCATGCCCCCGCGTTGGCGCCAAGAAACGCTATTCTATCAAGCGGAAAGCGCCGCGCTCAGCGCCGGCGGCGAGGCGCGCGCCTTCGGCGGCCCTCGCGCGCGCTTGGCGGCTCAGGCCGCGTTTTCGCGGCCGCTTGTGCGGATCAGCGAGTAGAGGATCGCGCCGCCGATGAGGCCCAGCGTCATCGCCAGCGCCCAATGCGCCTCAAGATAGGGCACCCAATGCAACTCTTTGGCGAGGCCGAAATTCCAGATGATCTTCACCCCGATCAGCACCAGCACCGCCGAGAGCCCGTACTTCAGATATTTGAAGCGCTCCACCGCGGCGGCCAGCATGAAATACATCGAGCGCAGGCCCAGAATGGCGAAGATGTTCGACGTATAGACGATGAAGGGATCGCGCGTGACCGCGAAGATCGCCGGCACGGAATCCACCGCGAAGATGATGTCGGCCGTTTCCACCATGATCAGCGCCAGGAATAGCGGCGTGGCGAACCGCGCCATGCGGCCGGTTTTCGGATCGATCTGGCGCACAAAGAAATTGTGGTTGGTGATCGTATCCGTCACGCGCATGCGGCTGCGGATAAAGCTGAGCAGCTTGTTGTCCTCGAGCTTGAATTCCTCGTGCGCGCCAGAGATCATTTTCCAGCCGGTGTAGATGAGGAACACAGCGAAGAAATAGAGCACCCAGGTCCAGGTGTTCACCACCGCCGCGCCTACCGAGATGAACAGCGCGCGGAAAACGATCGCACCGATAATGCCCCAGAACAGCACGCGGTGCTGATATTCGCGCGGCACCGCGAAATAGGTGAAGATCAGCGAGATGACGAAGATGTTGTCAAACGCCAGCGCGGTTTCGAGGAAATAGCCGGTGAAATATTGCACCACGGCTTGCTGATTCAGATTGGCCGCACTCGTATAATATTGCGGGTCCGGCTCGTAGATGAAGCCGACATAAAGCCCAAACAGGCCCGCCAGCGTGGCGAAGCACGCCCACATGATCGCGCTTTTGCCGGCGGAGACGACGCCGTCCTTGCGATTGATGACGCCGAGATCGAGCCAAAGCAGCCCGATGATGAAACTCAAAAAGGCGAGCCAAAGCCAAACCGGCTGGCTGGCGAATTCGCTGGTCAGGAAGTCCATAGCCGCTCCGCGCACACGATGTCGTTCACGCGCGGACGCTGTGTCCGCGCGTGGATGAGGAAGCGATTGGGTGTTGCGGCCTCAGACGTGCGTGCTCGCGCCCGCTGAAGCTGCGACATACGTTGAGAGAGCTGAAAAGCTAACCCGTCTCCTACGCAATTCACCAATCACGTAAGGACCGCGGGGCGGGAGGCGCAGCTGCCGTAGGCAGTTTCTGCGGCGGGCGAGGCTTGCGCTCACGCCCACGATCCTCCAGTCCGACATCACGACCGCAACAGCGATCGCCAGAGGGGCCCGGCCTGGCAAGGCTTACATAGCGTGCGATTTTGCGATGTCAAAGGGGCTAAAAGCGCCCCCGCAACGTTATGCCCCAGGTGCGCGGATCGCCCGGATAGCCCACGAACAGCCCCGATCCGCCGGGCGCCGCGGAAAGAAACTCAAAGTAATTCTCGTCGCTTAGGTTGCGCCCCCACAAAAACACCACCCAATCATCGCCCGCGCGTAACCCGACGCGCCCGTTGAACAAGGCGTAGCCATCGACATTGAGATAATTGGACGGCGTGGCGCTTGATGAAAACTCGGAGCGGTAAGACGCATCCAGCGCGATGAAGAATTCGCCTTCGCGCGCCAGGAATAGGCTCGGGATCGCGTACTCGCCGCCGAGCGATCCGGCCCATTCGGAAACGCCCGGCAGACGCGCGCCGGAAATATCGACCGCTTGAGGGCCGCCCGTGCCCTCCAGCGGCGCGGGCGCATCGGGGAAGGAAACATAGATTCCGTCCGTATAGGCGGCGGCGCCATAGAGCAGGAACGCATCCGTCAGGCGCGCGGAGAAATCCACTTCCACGCCGCGCACGCGCACTTCTTCGGCGTTGGCCAGATAGCCGCGCAGCACGCCCACGCTCGCGTTCACTACCTGCGCCTGATAATCCTCGATCGTGGTTTGGTAGGCGGTGATGTTAAAGCGCGCGCCGGGGAAGGGCGTGGTCTTCACGCCGATCTCGATATGCGAAACTTCTTCCGGGCGAACGGTCGCCGCGCTGATCACCGGCGCGCCGGTGGCGTCATTGGGCAAGCCGCCGAGATTGAGACCAACGGATTTGAAGCTGGTGGCGTAGGTCGCGTAAGCGTTGATGCGCTCGGTCACGTCATAGGCGATGGTGATTTGGCCGGAGATGTTGGTGTCATCCACTTCGGCCGCATAGGATTGCGGCGCCAGGATCGAGCGCTGCAGCGCGATCAAAGCCGGATCGCTGGTGGCGAGCCCGCCATAGATCTGGCTGTCGTAATCCACTTCCTTACGATCGTAGTTGAAGCGCAGACCCGGCAGGATGCGCAGCCGCTCGGTGAGCGACCATTCCAACTGGCCGAACAACGCAGCGCTGGTGTGCTCGGAAGCGATCTGTGAGGTCTGCCCATAGCCATCGAGCAGGCCCGGCGTCGCCGCTGCGGCGCTGGGCGCCAGCAGGAAGCGCGCGGCGGCTGAGCCTTGCTCCTGCAGGCCGTTGGAATCGATGGTCTGATGAAACGCGTAAAAGCCGACGACGAGGCCAAGATTTTGCAGAATATCGCCAGCGTAGCGCACTTCTTGCGACCATTGCCGCTGCTCAGACGGATTGGCCGAAATCGTGGTGATGGGCAGGCCGAGAAAGTCGCGGTCGTTTGAGGGGTTCCAATCCCAGAAGCGCCAAGCGGTGATCGAGGTCAGCGCGCCAGGGCCGACACTCCAATCCAGCGTCAGCGAAACGCCGCCGACATCTTGATACGAGCGGTGCGGCGTATCCGCGTCTGTCACGCGGTCAAACGCGTTCCAGCTTGGCGGCGTGTAGCCGAGATCGGCGGCGATGGCCGCGTATTGGCGGTTGGCCGCGCGGAGCGTGGGCGCAACGCCGGCCACGACTTGCGCATAGCCCTCCGGCCGTTGGCGCGTGTAATCGGCCGCCAGCAAAACATCGAACGACACGCTAGGCGTCCACAGCAATTGGCCGCGGAAGCCGAGATTATCGAGATCGTTCAGATCGTCCTGCGTGGCGGAATTGTAGAGAAACCCATCGCGGTGCGTGGCGGAGAAGGAGAGCCGGCCCGCCAGCACGTCGCTGATCGGCCCGGTGATGGAGCCGCGCGCCTGGGTGTAGCCGTAATCGCCGAAGCTGGCTTCCACGATGGCGTCCGGCGTGAAGCTGGGGCGGCGAGTGACGATGTTGATCGCGCCCGCGGTGGTGTTCTTGCCGTAGAGCGTGCCTTGCGGGCCGCGCAGCACTTCGATGCGCTCGACATCGAGAAAATCCAGCGTCGCCACCGCGGGGCGCGCGTAAAAAACGCCATCGACATAAAAGCCAACGCCCGGCTCGATGCCGTCATTGGTGAGGCCGAACGGCGCTCCAAGGCCGCGAATGTTCACCGCCGAATTGCGCGGGTTGGACGAATAGAATTGCACCGTGGGGATCAGCTCTTTCAGCCGGTTCACGTTGAACGAGCCGGAATCCTCCACCAATTGCCCGCCGATCACCGAAACAGGGATCGGCACCGATTGCAGCGTTTCGGCCTGACGGCGCGCGGTGACGACGATGTCGTCGCTCTCCGGCGGGCCTTGCTGCGCGAAGGCGGCGCAAGGCGAAAACGCCGCCGCCAGGGCAAACGCCGCCGCATGCTGTGCAAGCCAATTCCTTCGCATATGTATCCCTCCGAGCGCGCGGGGAGGCGCGCTTGCGGCGGGCAAGATCGTGGCAAGCATGTGCGCGGAGCAATCTGCGCCCGCTGAAGCGTGAGTTTAGCTGGGGTTTTGGGCCGATTCCGCCGTCGCTTCGTCTTTCGCCAGCAGCAGATACATCGCCGGCGTCACGATCCGCGCCACTAGAGTGGAGCTGATGAGGCCTCCGATCAGCACCATGGCGATCGGCGAAAACAGCGGGGAATCTTCCAACAGAAGCGGCGTCATGCCGCCGATCGCGGTGGCGCTGGTGAGCAGCACCGGCAGGAAGCGCACTTCGCCGGCTTGCTCAATCGCTTCGCGCAGCGCCACGCCGCGCTCGCGCAATTGGTTGGCGAATTCCACCAGCAGGATCGAGTTTTTGATCTCGATGCCGATCAACGCGACGAAGCCGATCACCGCGGTGAACGAAAGCGATTCCCCGCCGATCCAAAGTGCGATCAGCCCGCCCATGATGCCGAACGGAATGACGAACGCGACCACCGCCGTGACCGCGAACGTGCGGAATTCCAGCAGCAGCACCGCGAGCACGCCGAAGATCGCGATCAGGATCGCGGGTCCAAGCCCGCCGAAGCTGCGCGCGGAAGCTTCCGCTTCGCCGCCGTACGAGATCGTGTAGCCGGGCGGCAGGCGCATGCCTTCCAATTGGTGCGCGATGTCGTTGGTGGCGGCGCTGATCAGGTAGCCTTGCTGCGTGTAGGCGGTGACGGTCACGGTGCGCTGGCGTTGCAGGCGATCGATCGAGGCGGGGCCGCTTTCCAGCGTCGGGCGCGCGATTTCCGTCAGCGGCAGCGCGCCGCCTTGGCCGTTCCACACATAAAGCCGGTCCAGCGCTTCCACATTCATCGCGCCGTCGCGCGGCGCGCGCAGCACGATCGGAAACGCATCGCCCGCGGGATCGCGAAATTGCGCCACCGGCGCGCCCGCCACAGCGATGCGCAACGCGCTGTCGATCGCGCCCGCGGGCACGCCGCGCAGGCCCGCCTGGCCGGTATCGACATTGAGATCGAGATCCACCAGCCGCTCGGCGGCGGGGTTGGAGATGTCGCGCGTGCCGGGCGTGGCGCGGATGATGCGCGCAACTTCCTCGGCCAGTTCGCCGATGGCGGCCAGATCTGGGCCGCTGATGCGCACCGCGATCGGCGCTTCGATCGGCGGGCCGTTGGAGAAGCGTTTGAAATTGATGCGCGCGCCGGGATAGGCGTCCAGCCGCTCGCGGATTTCGCGGACGATATGCGCGCCCTCGGTGCGTTTCCAATGATGGAAGCGGCCATAGATTTGGCCGACATTGGAAATCTGCTCGGGCGGAATTTCGTTATAATAGATTTGCGGATTGCCGCGCCCGGTATTGGCGAAGCGCCATTCAATATCTTCGTATTCGGCCAGCACGCCATCTGCGAACGCGACCGCGCGGTCTGTTTCAGTGACCGAGGCGCCCTGCGGCGTTTCGATATCGACGAGGAAGTACGGGCTGTCGTTTTCGGGGAAGAGCGAGAAGCCGAGCTTGGGAATGAGCCCGAGCGAAAGGAAGAACGCGGCAAGGCCGATGATCACCGTCTTGCGCGGATGCGCGAGCGCGAGGTGCAGCGCGGGGCGGTAGATATTGTGGATCGCGCCCATCGTGGCGTCGAGTACGGCGTTGGAATGGCCGGCGGCGTCGCGCGGCAGCAGGCGGCTGGCCAGGAACGGGATGATCGTCAGCGCCACGACGAGCGAGGCGAGAATGGTCATCACCACCGCCACCGGCAGCGAGCGCACAAACGCGCCCGCGCCCTCGGGCAGCGCCATGATCGGCAGGAACGCGAACAGCAAGGTCGCCGTGCAGCCGATCACCGCGACGTTGATTTCGCTGACGCCGGCGATCGCCGCTTCGCGCGGGGGCAGGCCGCCGCGCAAATGGCGCGCAATGTTTTCGGTGACGACGATGCTGTCATCCACCAGGAGGCCCAGCGCCAGCACGAAACCGGCGATGGAAAGCTGGTTCAGCGTAAAGCCAAGCTCCTGGATCGCCACCACGCCGATCGCCAGCGAAAGCGGGATCGACACCATCACCACCAGCGACGCGCGCAAGCCGAGCGGCAGCAGCGTCAGCAGCACCAGGAAAATCGCGATGGTGAAATCGCGCCCCAGCGTGCCGAGCCGGTGGCTCACCGTCTCCGATTGGTCGAACGCGCGGTGCAGCACGATATTGCCCGGCAGCGTCGTTTCGAACGCGGCGAGCTGGGCGTTGATGCCGCCGATCACATCGAACACGCTCTCGCCCAGCTTGGCTTTGACGCTGACAAACACCGCGCGCTCTCCGTTGAAGCGGGTGATGTGGGTTTGCTCGTCATTGGCCCAGGCCACTTCAGCCACATCGCCCACTTTGACCAGCGAGCCATCGGCCGCGCGCAGCGGCGTGTTGCGGATTTCATCCAGGCTTTCAAACGAGCCCGCGCCCTGCACATTAAAGCGCCGCCCGCCGGCTTCCACCGCGCCGATCGGCGCATCCTGGCCTTGGCGCTGCAGCGCTTCGGCCACGGCGGTCAGCGGCAATCGATAAGCCGCGAGGCGATCAAGATCGGCGGCGACCCGCACTTCCGCGGGCGGCGCGCCCCACACCTCCGCTTCCTGCACGCCGGGCGCGCGCTCCAGCGCATCGCGCAGCGCCTTGGCGTAGGCTTCCAATTGGCGGAACGAGGCGTCCGGGCTGGTCAGCGCCACTTGCGCCACCGCCGCTTCGGCGGGGTTGAAGCGGCGCATGCGGATATCGACCACGCCGTCCGGCAGGCGCGGGCGCACCACGTTCACTTCGCGCACTACCTCGCCGAATTTTTCCTGCGCGTCCTCGCCCCACTCGAACTCGACCGAGATCACCGCGACGCCGGTGCGGCTCGACGATTGAATCTCACGCACCTGATCAATCGTGTTGATCGCGTTTTCGATCGGAATGGCGACCAGGCGCTCCATCTGCTCGGCGTCCGCGCCGGGCAGGATCACGGCGATGGACACGCCGGGAAATTCCGTAACCGGGTCTTCCGATTTCGGGATGGAGATAATCGCGCCGACGCCCAGCGCGATCAGCAGCGTGAACAGGACCGTGGTGAACTGCCAGCGATCGACGAAGAAGCGGGTGATGGCTTGCATCTAGGCGCCGGCGGCGATGCGGACGGGTTCGCCGTCGCGCACATAAGCGGCGCCGGCGGAGATCACGCGCTCGCCGGGGGCGAGGCCTTCGAGCACCAGCACGCCCGCTTGCGAAATGCCGGCCGTGCGCACAGCGCGGCGGCGGGCGATGCTTTCTGCGTCCACCACGAACACCACGCCTTGATCGGCGCGTGCGTCCAGCAGGGCCAGGGGCGGCACGAGCAGCGCGGCGCTCACGTTCGCGGCGGCGGCCGCTTCGATCTCCACTTCGGCCACCATGCCGCTGCGCAGCGCCGCAGCGCCAGAGATTTCAATCTCTACTTCGAACGCGCCGGTTTGCAGATCGCTCTGCGCGCTGACGCGCGTCACGCGCGCTTGCAGCGGCGTTGCGCTGATGGAGGGCACGCTCACGCGCGCCGCATCGCCAATGCGGATGCGCGCCGCTTCCGCGGATGATACAGGCGCCCGCGCCACCAGGCCGGAATTCGCTTCGCCGAGCACCAGGATCGGCGCGCCGGCGGCGACGCTCTGCGCCGGCTCGGCCGCGCGCCGCAGGATGACGCCGTCGGCCGGCGCGGTGATGATCGAAACATCGCTTGCGCGTTCAACGGCGAGGCGCGCGGCTTCGAGGCGCGCTTCGGAAACAAAGCCGCGATCGAACAGGTCTTGGGTGCGCGCCAGATCGCGCTCGGCGTTGGCGCGGGCGAGGGCCGCTTCGTTCGGATTGGCGCCGACGCTGGTGCGGCGCAGGGTGGCGAGGCGCTGGCCGCGGCGCACGACATCGCCGGAATCCACGCTGATCGCGGCGATCACGCCGGGCGCGGTGAACGCCAATTGCGGCTCGCGCCGATAGCCGATCAGGCTGCTGGCTTTCACAGCCCCGGCCGCCGAGGCGGGAGCCGCCTCCACTACCGACACAAGCGGGCGATCCGCTTCAGTGTTCTTGGCTGCTTCGCCCCCGCCGCACGCGGCCGCGAGCCCAGCCAATGCTGATAAAGCTATGACTTTGATTTGGAAAATCGGCGCGTTCTGCACGGGGAGCCCTCAATCGCTCTAAACGATATTCCAAATATTCATTCGTCACAAGCGAAGTTCCGCGACTTGACGCTGTCTAGCGTATCGCTTGACACTGTCAAGCCGGGGCGTGATGTTGGCGACGTGAAGCCTGCCGAAGACCTCCGCCGCCGCGTGCTGGACGCCAGCCTCGATCTGATCGCGCGCGAGGGGCTGGAAGCGTTCTCGATGCGCGAGGTCGCGCGCCGCGCCGGCGTCAGCCACCAAGCGCCGTATCATCACTTCCCTGACCGCGAAGCGATCATGGCGGCCATCGTCGCCGAGGGCTTTGCCTATCTGCGCGCGGAAACCTCGGCGGCGCGCGAAGGCGCAGGCGATGCGTTCGATAAATTGACCCGCATCGGGGAGGCGTATGTCGGCTTTGCGCTGGCGCACCCGGCGCACTTCAAACTGATGTTTCGCTCCGAATGGGTGAACGCCGATAAGCACGAAGAAGCAGGCGAATGCGCAGCGGGCGCCTTTGCGGTGCTAGAAGCGGCGATCGCAGACGTCGCCAAGGCGCAAGCGCGCGCGCCGGACCGCACCATCTTGATGATGGCGTGGTCGATGGCGCACGGGCTGGCCACGCTGCTGCTGGAAGGCAAGCTGGATAAGGCGTTCGAGGTGGATGATGCGCAAGCGCGCGCCGCCGCGGTGCGCGGCGTGTTCGCACAATTTGAAGCGATGATGCGCCGCTAAAGCAACGGACTTTAAATTCGCCTCAGGTCGGTGGTAGACGCAGAGCGAATTTAAAGTCCAAAGTTGCTTTAGAAAACTTAGAATCTAAAGCGTCTTATGGGACTTAAATGCGACACGGCGGTTGATCCATCGTGTGGGTCGCATTTAAGTCCCGACGCTTTAGGCCGGGCGCTGCACTTCGAGCTGGATCACATCCGTGCGCCCGCTGCGGAAGCCCGCCTCGCAATAGGCCAGATACATGAGCCAGAGCCGCTTGAAGCGCTCATCAAAGCCGAGCGGCGCGATCTCGCGCCAGGCCCCGCTGAAGCGGCGGCCCCATTCGGCCAGCGTCAGCGCGTAGCTCTCGCCGAACGCGTCAAACCCGCGCCATTGCAGGCCCGCGCGCGCAATTTCTTCCCGCAGGCGCGCCAGGCTGGGCAGCATCCCGCCCGGGAATATGAAGTGCTGAATGAAATCGGCCGAGCGGCGATAATGCGCGAAGAGGTCATCGCGAATGGTGATGATTTGCAGCACCGCGCGCCCACCTGGCTTGAGCAGCGCGCGCACTTTGGAAAAGTAATCCGGCCAGTATTTCTCACCCACCGCTTCGAACATTTCGATCGAGACGATCGCATCGAACTGGCCCTGCATGTCGCGGTAGTCGATTTGTGCGATCGATGCGCGCTCGCTCAGCCCCAGGCGCTGCATGCGCGCGCGTGCGTAGGCAAATTGCGCGTCGCTGATGGTGAGGCCTGTGACGTGGGCGCCGTAATCGCGCGCCGCGATTTCCGCAAAGCCGCCCCAGCCGCAGCCGATTTCGAGCACGCGTTGGCCGCGTTCTAAGCCCAGGCGATCCGCGATGGCGCGATACTTGTCGCGTTGGCCCTGCTCAAGTGTCTGCGCGCCGAGATCGAATCGCGCCGACGAATAGGTCATCGAGGGATCAAGCCAAGCTTCGAAGAAACGATTGCCGAGATCATAATGCGCCAGGATGTTGCGCCGTGCGCCGCGGCGCGTGTTGGCGCGCCCGGCATGACGCAGCGCATTCAGCGCGCGCCCCAGCCAGCCACCGACAAAATAGCGCATGATCGCTTCGGCGTTGGAGGCCAGCAAGGTCAGCGTGTCGGCGAGATCGGGCGTGCTCCATTCGCCTTCGATGTAGGATTCGGCAAAGCCGATATCGCCGCGTTTCAGCACGCGATCGAAAAAGCGTACATCCTGCACGCGGATCGCCGCGCGCAACGGGCCTTCATCGCCGAACCAGAGCGGGGGATTGTTCGGGAGAGAAAGCGCCAGTGCGCCGCCGCGCACGCCCGTTAGCGCCAGCAGCAGCGCTTTGCCGCCAGCAGGGACGTGCGCCAGGCGCATAATCTGGGCGGGGGTCGCGGCGCCGTGCGGGCGATCTTCTGTCCGCTCCTGGGCGGGCTGTTCGGCGGAGAACGTCGAACTCATCCAAACATGAACGTTTGGACGGCATTAAAGTTCCCCCCGCCGCGGCGCGCTCAGCGTTCGCCGCCGCCCAGCGTTTTGTAGAGCGTGACGAAATTCGTCGCTTGCGCCACGCGCGCGGCCACCAGGCCTTGCTGGGCCGCGTAAGACGAACGCTGTGCGTCCAGGAGGCTGAGATAATTGTCGATGCCTTCGCGGTAGCGCGCGTCGGAGAGGCGATAGCTTTCGCCCGCCGCATCGGCCAGCCGCTCACGCGCGGCGAGTTCATCGCCGATCGCGGCGCGGGTGGCGAGCGCATCGGCCACTTCGCGGAACGCGACCTGGATCGCGCGCTCATATTGCGCCACGGCGATGTCGCGGTCGGCGTTCGCCACGCCAAGCCCGGAGACGAGCGCCCCGCCCTGGAAGATCGGAACGCTGACTTGCGGCGTGAAATTCCAGATCTGGTTCGAAACGCCGGTGAACAGGTTTTCAAACTGCGAGTCCGCTTCGCCGGCGAAGCCGGTGAGCGTGATGCGCGGGAAGAAGGCCGCGCGCGCTGCGCCGATATTGGCGTTGGCGGCGCGCAAATTATGCTCGGCGCCGCGAATATCTGGCCGGCGCAGCAGCACGTCGGAGGGTAGGCCCGCGGGCAGCGCCGCAACGCCGAAGCGTACGTCGGCGATCGCGGTGGGGCGCAGATGCGCCGGCACAGGCGCGCCCAGAAGGAGCGCCAGCGCGTTCTCATCGCGGGCCACTTGCGCGGTATAACGCGCGTAATCGGCGCGCGCGGTTTCCACGATGGTCTGCGCGCGGTTCACATCGAGCCGCGAGGCGGCGCCGGCTTCAAAGCGCTGCTGCGTCAGCGTCATCGATTGGGCTTGGCTCTCGTAAGTATCTTGCGCTAGGCGCAGCAATTCGAGATCGCCGGCATAGGTGAGGTACGCGTTCGCCACTTCCGCAATCAGGCTGATCTGCACGCTGTCGCGCGCGTCGGCGGTGGCGAAATAGCGTTGCAGCGCGGCGCGATTGAGGCTGCGTACGCGGCCGAACAAGTCGAGCTCGAAATTGGTGATGCCAACGCCCGCGCTGTATTGGCGCGTCACCGCGTCGTCGCCGCCATTAGGGCCAATTCCGACGATCTCGCCCGAGCCCGCCGCGCTGACGCCGGGAACCGACTGCGCGCGCTGCACGCCGTATTGCGCGCGCGCGCGCTCGATATTGAGCGCCGCGACACGCAGATCGCGGTTTTCCTCCAGCGCCAGTTCGATCAGCTGGGTGAGCTTTTCGTCCGCGAAGAAGGCGCGCCATTCGGGCAGCGCGGCTTGCGCCGCGCCGGCGTCCACGCTGGCGCTATCGGGCCAGGCGTTCGGCGTTGGCAGCGTGGGCTGCTGATAGCCTGGCTCAAGCACCGCACAGGCGCTGAGCGTGATCGCCGCGAGGGGGAGAAGAAAACGGCGCATTATTCAGCGGCTCCGGGATGCTCGACGGGCGCCGGCTTTCGCTTGAACCAATTGTGGCCAAACAAGTGGTTGATGCCCACGAAGAAGAACGGCGTCAGCAGCGGCACGAGAATGGTCGCGGCCATCATGCCGCCGATCACGCCGACACCGATCGCGTTTTGCGCACCCGATCCTGCGCCGTTGGCGAGCGCCATCGGCAACACGCCGAAGGTGAACGCGAACGACGTCATCAGGATGGGGCGCATGCGGATGCGCGCGGCTTCCATCGCCGCTTCGGCCCATTTCCTGCCTTGTTCGGCCAAGTGCCGCGCGAACTCGACGATCAGGATCGCGTTCTTCGCAGCCAGGCCCATCGTGGTGAGCAGGCCGACCTGGAAATACACGTCGTTGGAAAGGCCGCGCAGGTTCGCCGCCAGCGCCGCGCCTAACAGGCCAAGCGGCACGACGATCAGCACGGCGAGCGGGATGGTCCAGCTCTCGTAAAGCGCCGCGAGGCACAAGAACACTACAAGCAGCGAGAGCGCATAGAGCATAGGCGCCTGCGCGCCCGATTGGCGCTCTTCATAAGACATGCCGGTCCAATCGGCGCCGACGCCCTGCGGCAATTGCGAGACGACCTGCTCCATCTGCTGCATCGCCACGCCCGAGCTGACGCCGGGCGCGCCTTGGCCTTGGATATTGAACGACGCCGAGCCGTTGAAGCGCTCAAGGCGCGGCGAGGCGGAAATCCAGTCTGCGCTGGTGAATGCCGTCATCGGCACCATTTGGCCGCTGGAATTGCGCACGTGCCATTGGCTGAGGTCTTCGGGCACCATCCGATATTGGGCGGCGCCTTGCATCATCACGCGCTTGATGCGGCCACGATCGACGAAGTCGTTCACGTACATGCCGCCCCACGCGCCCGCGAGCGTGGTGTTGATGTCGGGCACGGAGACGCCAAGCGCGGCGGCGGCGTGCTGATCGATTTCAAGGTGAAGCTGGGCGGTGTCTTCCATGCCGTTGGGGCGCACTTGCATGAGCTTGTTGTTCTGCGCGGCCATGCCC